>DASSJN010000198.1:0-2112 GCA_035691185.1 Steroidobacteraceae bacterium | reverse complement strand
CGTCCCGCACGACGAACTTGCGGCCGATCTCGAACAGGCGCACACGCGCCTGCTGTCGCCGCTGGTTCGAGGCGAGCGCGGCCGCGAGTCCGGGCCAGAGCGACGCGCGCATCGTCGCCAGCTCGGCCGATATCGGGTTGGAGAGCGTGAGCGTCGTCGTACCCGGCGCGAACAGGCCCTGCAGTTTCGGCTCGATGAAGCTGTAGGTGATCGCATCGAAGTAGCCGCGCTGCACGAGGATGTCGGCCGCAGCCTCGGTGCGCACGCGCGTTTCCGTGTACGGTGCGAGGGGCTGGCGCGAAGGCTGTACGACCTCCGGCACGTTGTCGAAGCCGTGGACGCGCGCGATCTCTTCGATCAGGTCCTCCTCGATCGCGATGTCGAAACGCCAGGTGGGCGGGGTCACGAGCCACTTCGACTGGCCTCGCGTCAGCGTCATTCCCAGCGCCGTGAGCATCGCGGCCATCGCGTCGTCCGCGATGTCTGCGCCGATCACGAGCCGTGCACGCGCAGGGCGCAACGGCACGCCCGCGTGCTGTGGCAACTCGTCCGTCAGCTCCGCGAGCTGCGTCGGGCCGGCCGCGCCGCCGGCGCAGGCGCAGAGCAGCGCCGTCGCGCGTTCGATCGCGCGCTCCTGCAGCGTCGGGTCGACACCGCGTTCGAAGCGCTGCGAGGCATCCGTGACGAGGCCATAGCGTCGACCGCGGCCCGCAATCGCCTCGGGCTGGAAGTACGCGACTTCGAGCAGCACGTCGGACGTGTCGTCGCCGATCCCCGAGTGGTCGCCTCCCATGATGCCGGCGAGGCCGAGCGGCTTCTCCCGGTCCGCGATCACGAGGACGCCCTCGTCCATCGTGATTTCGCGTCCGTCGAGCAGCGTCAGCGTTTCGCCGGGCCGCGCACGACGCACGACGATGCCACCCGCGAGCTCACGCAGGTCGTACGCGTGCATCGGCTGCCCCAGCTCGAGCATGACGTAGTTGGTCACGTCGACCGTGGCGCCGATCGGGCGCAGACCCGCCCGACGCAGGCGCTCCTGCATCCACGCCGGCGATTTTGCGGTCGGATCGATGCCGCGGATCACGCGGGACGCGAAGCGCGCACAACCCGCTCCGGGCGCAAGCTCCACGGGAAAAGTTTCGCTCGAGGCCGCGGGAAACGGCTCGAGCTTCGGCCCGGTCAGTGCCGCGCCGGTGAGTGCCGAGACCTCGCGCGCGATGCCGAGCACGCTCATGCAGTCGCCACGGTTCGGCGTCAGGTTGACGTCGAGGAGCGTGTCGTCGAGCCCGAGTGCTTCGACCAGCGGCGCGCCGGTCGTCAGTTCGAGCGGCAATTCCAGCAGCCCGCTCGACTCCTCGGACAGCGCGAGTTCGCGCGCCGAACAGAGCATGCCGTGCGACTCGATGCCCCGCAGCTTCGCCTTCCGGATTTCGAGCCCGCCGGGCAGCCTTGCGCCGAGCGTCGCGAGCGGCGCCTTCATGCCAGCGCGCGCATTCGGCGCGCCACAGACCACCTGCACCGTCTCGGTGCCGGTGTCCACCGTGCAGACGCTCAGCGTGTCGGCGTCCGGGTGCTTCACGCGTTCGACGATCTCGCCCACGATCACGCCGGGCAGCGGTGGCGCCGCGGCCTCGATACCCTCGATCTCCAGGCCCGCCATCGTCAGGCGCGCGGCGAGGTCACGCGGCGCCGGCATGGCGGCTCCGAGCCATTCGCTCAACCACTGCAGACTGATGCGCATCTCGTACTCTCGTCGTGCCGGGGATCAGCCGAACTGGCGCAGGAAGCGCAGGTCGTTCTCGAAGTACAGGCGGATGTCGTTCACGTTGTAGCGCAGCATCGTGAGACGCTCGATGCCCATGCCGAACGCATACCCGGTGTAGCGCTCGGGATCGATGCCGACGTTACGCAGCACGTTGGGATGCACCATGCCGCAGCCGGCCACCTCGAGCCAGCCCGTCTGCTTGCAGACGCGGCAGCCGGCGCCGCCGCAGAACACGCACTCGATGTCGACCTCGGCCGACGGCTCCGTGAACGGGAAGTACGAAGCGCGGAAGCGGATGCCCAGGCGGCGCTCGAAGTACTGCTGCACGAAGTCGTGCAGCACGGACT
>DASSJN010000197.1:0-3937 GCA_035691185.1 Steroidobacteraceae bacterium | reverse complement strand
ATCGCCGAGGCCCCCCTGCCGCCGGCGTAGGCGAGATTGCTTTCGACGGCCGGCGCGGTCTCACACCGAGGAACGCGACGCGCCGGGGGCGGTCCACTATCCGAATGGCCGCCCCCTCGTCATCATCCGCACACACCACTACGACCAGCGGGGCGTGTCCATGCCGCATGCGATCCGAGTCCACCAGTACGGCGGGCCCGAGGTGATGCTCTGGGAATCCTTCGAATCGCGTGCGCCGGGGCCGGGCGAGGCACTCGTGCGCCACACGGCCATCGGGCTCAACTTCGTCGACGTCTACGAGCGCACGGGCCTGTACCCGGGCACGCTGCCGTCGGGTCTCGGCCACGAGGCCGCCGGCGTGGTGGAAGCCGTCGGGCCGCGCGTCCGTGACGTGAAGGTCGGCCAGCGCGTGGCGTACGCCTCGAACGTGCCGGGCGCCTATGCCCAGGAAGCGGTCGTGCCGGCAGACCGGCTGGTACCGATCCCGGACGACGTGAGCGACCGGCTCGCGGCCGCGGCGCTGCTCAAGGGCATGACCGCGCAGGTCCTGCTGCGCCGCACCTACCGTGTCGCGAAGGGCACCGTCGTCGTCGTGCACGCGGCGGCCGGCGGGGTGGGCAGCATCCTGGTGCAGTGGGCGCGACATCTCGGCGCGCAGGTCATCGGCGTGGTGGGCAGCGAGGCGAAGGCCGACGCGGTGCGAGCCGTCGGCTGCCGGGACGTGCTCGTCGCCGGCCGCGACGATCTGCCCGCGCGCGTCAGGGCACTTGCGGGCGGGCAAGGCGCACACGTGGTCTACGATTCCGTGGGCAAGGACACGTTCTTCGCCTCGCTCGACTGCCTGCGTCCGCTCGGCCTCATGGTCACCTACGGCAATGCCTCCGGGCCGGTGCCGCCGATGGCCCCACTCGAACTTGCGCGGCGCGGGTCGCTCTACCTCACGCGGCCCGTCCTGTTCACGTACGTGGGACGCCGCGCGGACCTGCTGCGCTCGGCCAAGGAATTGTTCGAAGTGGTCGGTCGCGGCGTGGTCCGCATCGAGATCGGCCAGACGTATGCACTGCGCGACGTGCAGCACGCCCACCGCGACCTGCAGGAGAGACGTACGGTCGGTTCGACCGTGCTGCTGCCCTGATGCACGACAGATCGCGCTGGGCATGGATCGCCTGCGCGCTGCTGCTGACGTCGCTGCCCGCGACCGAAGCGCCCGGCGCCGCCAGCGACCTGCCGCAGGCCTGGCCCGAAGGCATTCCGTCGGGCGCCGAGCTCGAGGCGGCCGGCGCCGTCATCGGTCGGGTCCGGATCCACAACGAGGACGTCTTCGATCCGTCGCGACCGGACGAGAGCGGCTGGCTCTACCGCACCGCGAACAAGCTCCACATCAACACGCGCCGGGACGTCCTCCGCGACCAGCTGCTGTTCAGGTCCGGCGAACCCTACGTGCATCGGGTCATCCAGGAAACGGAACGGCTCCTGCGCACCAACGAATACCTCTATGACGCCGTGGTCCGGCCGACAGCCTACGACGGCAGGACGGTCGACCTCGAGGTACGCACGCGGGATACCTGGACGCTCAACCCGGGCGTCAACTTCAACCGGCAGGGGGGCGAGAACTCCGGCTCGATCGAGCTCGAGGAAAAAAACCTGCTCGGCACCGGGCAGCAGCTCTCGTTCGGCTGGGCCAACGACGTCGACCGCGAGTCGCTGAACTTCGAATTCGTCGACCCACACCTTCATTCGACCTGGACTCGCCTCGGCCTGCGCTACAGCGATGCCGACGACGGCGACACCAAGGCATTGCGGCTCGACCGGCCGTTCTACGCGCTGGACACGCGCCACGCGGCCGGCGTCTACCTGTACGACACCAGGTTCGAGGATTCGCGGTACGCGTACGGCGACCGCGTGGGCAAGTTCCAGCAGCAGCAGCAGTTCTACGAAGCGTATGGCGGCTGGTCCGCGGGCTGGAAGCAGGGCTGGGTGCGCCGCTGGACGGCGGGCGTCACGTACGACCGCGAGCGCTTCGCAGAGGTCGTGGACGAACCGCCGGGCGGGCCGTTGCCCGAGGACCGCACGCTCGTCTATCCCTGGATCGGCTTCGACATCCTGCAGGACGCCTACGAGGAGCGGAACAACCAGGACCAGATCGAGCGCACCGAGGACGTGCTGGTCGGGTTCCGCGCCGGCGCGCGGCTGGGGTACGCCGCCGAAGCCGTCGGCTCGGATCGCGATGCGTGGATGTTGAGCGCGTACGCCCAGGACGGCTTCGACTTCGGCAACGAATCCTCGTTGTTTCTCGGCATGACCGGCTCCGGCCGCGTCGAGGACGCCGGCCTGCGCGACGCCGTCCTCTCGGCCGAGGTGCGGTATTACGCCAGGACGTCGGACCGCACGAAATTCTTCGCCACGGTCGGCGGCTCGGTCACCGAGGCCCTCGACGCCGAGACGCAATTGCTGCTCGGTGGCGATACCGGCCTGCGCGGCTACCCTCTGCGCTACCAGGCGGGCACGTCCCTGGCGTTGTTCACGCTCGAAGAGCGGTATTACACGAACTGGTACCCGTTCCGCCTGTTCCACGTCGCCGGCGCGGTGTTCTTCGACATGGGCCGCACCTGGGGCACGGACGTGACGGGAGCGACGAGCGACGGGCTGCTCAAGGACGTGGGCGTCGGCCTGCGGCTCGGCTCGAGCCGTTCGGCCTTCGGCAACGTGATCCACGTCGACCTCGCGTTCCCGCTCGACGGCGGCGACGACATCGACGACGTGCAGTTCGTCGTGGAGACGAAGTCGCGCTTCTGATTGCGCGAAGCGCGGGTGAGGGCCAGCTACTTCCGTCCCCGGCCCGTGCCGTCCGGCGTGGCCCACTCGAACGCCTGGCGGACGCGCTCGTAGGCGTCCCGCGTCGCAGGACGCGCCTCTTCCCATTCGAGGTGGGACTCGCCGCGGGCCTCGTTCCAGTGACGCTCGAACTCCGGCTCGACTTCATCGAAGCGTCGACCGTGGTACTCCGGATAACGCTGGTATCCCAGCCGAAACGCCGGCTCGTAGTCGGCCCAGCCGTACCTCGATCCCGCCGCATACGAGCGCGTCGGGAACTCGTTGCGCCAGTGCTCGTCTTCGTGCCGTGGATTGATGCGCTCGGCGATCGCCTTGCCGGTGATGCCCCCGATCACCGAGCCCGCGACGACGCCGGCGATCGCGCCGGACACCATGCCGATCGGGCCGCCCGCGATCGTCCCCGTCGTCGCGCCGATGAGCGCCGCGCCTGCGATGCCACCCGCGGTGCCGCCGGCGAACGCGCCACCCGCCACGCCCCCCACGTGATCCTCGGGCTGCCCCGTTTCGGGGTCTCGATCGAGGTCGCGTCCCTTGCGTTCGGCCATGACTGCTCCTTGCGTGCACGGATGCCCTGCGGACGCCACTTGTAGAAGCATTGATGGTCGAGGTCTGTAGGCCTCGCGCCGATTCGCGCGGGAGTCAGCCCAGTGGCTCGATTCGGTCGCCGCGCAGTATCCCGAGCCGGACGGGCCGAGGTGCGCCACGCGACGGCAGGGTCGCCTCGACCCACAGCTCGCCCGGCCGGCGCCCGAGCGTCGGGTCGCGCGCGTCCTCGGACAGGAAGAACGCCACCGGTACGAGAGTGTGCCAGCGTGCACCCACCTGGCCCACGTTGCGGACGAACCCGATGGGATGCGTCGCATCGCGCACCGGGTTCCCGCCCGCGAGTACGGCGAGCGCGCGGCCGCCACGCACCTCGATGCGACCGTAGGCCAGGCCGGCCGAGGCCTCGAGCGGCGATTCCTCGACGGCCGGCAGCACGAGGTTCAGCGACACGTAGCGGCCGCGGATCGGCAGGTCCGGGTCCACGCCGGCGGTTTCGATCCATGCGCGCGGCAGCACGGCACGGTCGTACAGCAGCTTGCCGCCCACTGCCGCGAGC
>DASSJN010000196.1:0-15060 GCA_035691185.1 Steroidobacteraceae bacterium | reverse complement strand
CTCGAGCGGCACGAACGCGTCGACGTGCGCACGCAGGGCCGGCTCGAGGTAAGGCTCGACGTCGAAGATGTCCTTCGCCGTCAACCACGCCATGTACCTGGTCACCGCGTCGTTGGCCTTTTTCGCGTACTCCTCGGCATTGTCGGGCGCCGCCAGCGGCGGCAGGCCGCGGTTGCGCTGCTCCTCGAGCCGCAACGCAGCGTGCGCGCGGGCAAGCTCGCGCTTCAGCAGCGTGACCTCTTCGTCCCAGGTCATCGGCACGAGGTGGACGTGGCGCAGGCTCCAGTCGTAGGCCTCCTTGCCGATGCCCGAGGGCCCGGTCTTGCCCGGCGCCTGCTGCTCCAGCCACGCGACGAACTCTACGGTCGCGGCACGGGCGGCGGCAATCGCGCGGCGCAGGTCCGGACCGGCGCCCGAAGTCTTCGCGGCGAGATCGTCGAGACTCGCGACCTGACCGTGCATGGTGCCGGTGCCGGTGATCCAGAGGTCGCGGGCGTTGCCGGTCAGGTTCAGTCGCGCCTGCCGCAGCAAAGGCGGGATCGTGCGCAGCTGTGCGGCCAGCTTCGCCTCGCCGCCCCGCGCGAGCGGAAACTCGTACTGCCACAGTTCGACGAGCGCGTGGTGTGTCGGCCCCTCGTGCTCCGGCGTGTCGCTCTGCTCGGTCCAGACGGACTGGTAGTACGCGGGGTCGCGGGCCCACGGTTGCAGCACGCGGATCTCGAAGTCCATCCCGTTCATCTGTGCGCGGACCAGCGCATAGTCGATGCGCTGCCCGCGCGTCCAGCCAGAGGGGTCGATCGCCGCCAGCCGCTGCTGTTGGCGCTTCAATTGCTCGTGCCGGCGCGCGACGGTCGCCGCCGTGTAATCCGGTGCGCCGTCGCGCAACGCGGGACGTTCCAGCGTGCGCCACTCCTGCCAGAGCGCGACGAGCTGGTCGTACGCCTCCGCGGAGCGGGCGGGAGTCGTGGTCATCAGGAGCGCGCCGAACAGCAGGCCGGCCCACGCGGCTGGCCGGGCGGGGGAGTGCATCGCGGGGCTCCTTGCCGCCGGTCGCGGCGGTCCTGCGGGTTCATGGCGGCGGAAGGTAGCACGCGCCCCGTAGACAGGGGACGCGTCCGGCGTCAGTAGGTCGCCGCGACGGTTTCCTGGTAGGCCTCGAGCTCGCGTTCGTAGCGGACGCGATCGGCCTGCAGGTCGTCGATCTCCTTGCGCAGTCGCCCGATGCGTTCCGCGGCCTGCTTCGCGTCGAGGACCGCCTGCGTCCGTCGCTCTGGCGACGAGGTGTCGCCGACCAGCACGAGGGCGCCTTTCGCCAGGTCGTCCTCGAGTCGTCGGATCTCGGCCTGCCGCGCCGCGATCGCCTCGTCCGTCTCCTCCACGCGTCGCTTGCGCACGTAGAGCTCGCGACCGGTCTCGTAGCCGCGCTCGAACGCGGGGGCGAGGTCCGCGGGACACGTGCCGTAATAGACCTGGCCGCTGGCGCCGACGCGGTAGCCGTTCGGCGCCTGGCAGAACTCACGCATGCCCGCTTCCCGGCCCGCCGTGTAGGCCGCGAGGTCGGGCGTGACGCCGTGGTCGGCGCAGGCGCGGCGGTGGTCGCCGAGCCGGCTCGCCGGCCGACCCGCCGCGCCGTCCTCGTAGCCGACCGTGCGCCAGTCGACGTAGCGGCACTCTTCTTCGCTCATCGAGGCGCAGCCGGTGACCACCGCTGCGGCCAGTGAGACGGCGACGACGAGCTGCTTCATGACGGGGTCACTCCGCTGACGGATGTGCGTGCAGCATAGGTATCGGGACGGGGCGCGCGCGGGCGGCGGTCACGGAAATGCGGTCGGAGCCCGGTTAAGTTAATTCTCAGCCGTGGGAACCCCGGACGAGTCTGCGTTCCGCCAGCCGCGTTGCGTCGTAGAGCAGGACGGCCATCAGGCCGGTCACGAACCCGCCTTGCAGCACGAACGCCGTGTTGTTCGAGAGCAGCCCGGCGATGATGACCTCGCCGAGACCCCTGGCGGCGACCGTGGACCCGAGCGCCGCAGTGCCGACGCTGATCACGAGCGACAGGCGCACGCCCTCGAGGATCGTGGGCAGTGCCAGCGGCAGTTCCACCTCGCGCAGTCGCTGTCCCGGGCTCATGCCCATGCCGTCGGCAGCCTCGAGTGCCGATCGCGGGCAGCTCTCGAGGCCGGCGATCGTGTTCTCGAAGATGGGCAACAGGCCGTACGCGAACAGTGCGATCAGCGTCGGGACCTGGCCGAAGCCGACGAGCGGCACCGCGATGGCCAGCACGGCCACCGGCGGGAACGTCTGGCCGAAATCGACCAGGCTGCGCGACAGCGGCAGGAACTGCGCACCGACCGGGCGCGTCACGAACACCCCGAGCACGACGGCGACCACCACGCTCGCGAGCGCGGCGACGAGGACGGTCGCAAGGTGCCAAAGCGCGAGCGTCAGCAGGTCGCCCTGGTCGTAGATGGCGGGCGCGCCGAACTCATTGAGCGGCGCGAGGACCGGCGCGAACCATTGCGGCACAAGCAGGAATGCGGCAAGCAGCACCAGCGCGAGCAGCCGAACGGACTGGCCTGCGTTCATGCCGCCGCGCGCCCGCGTGCGAGGATGGCGGCCAGGCTTACCTGGCCGACCGGCAGGCCCGCGTCGTCGACCACGTTCGCCGCGGTGGCGCCGCGCCACACGAGTTCATCGAGCACCTCGCGCAGCGACAGCGGAGCTGCGACGACCGGTCCGTCGACGGACCCCGGTGCGGCCGCTTCGCCCGCGGTGATCAGCGACAGCAATCGCAGCGACCGGTCGCCCGCGCCGAGCAACTGCGACACGTGCGGATCGGCCGGGTGCGTGATCAGCCGCGCGGGACGGTCGTGCTGCAGCAGCCGGCCGTGGCTCATCACGCCGACCCGGTACCCGAGCTTGAACGCCTCGTCGATGTCGTGCGTGACCAGCACGATGGTCGTGCCGAATCGACGCTGGATCTCGAGCAGGTCGTCCTGCGCCTTGCCGCGGATGATCGGATCCAGGGCCCCGAACGGCTCGTCCATCAGCAGCAGGTTCGGGCCGGCGGCGAGCGCCCGCGCCACGCCGACGCGCTGCTGTTCGCCGCCGGAGAGTTCGTGCGGGTACTTGCCGGCGTAGCCCGCCGGCGGCAACTGGAAGACGGCCAGCAGTTCGTCGACGCGCGCGCGCACGCGCGCGCGGTCCCAGCCGAGCAGTCGCGGCACCGTCGCGATGTTCTCCGCCACCGTGCGGTGCGGAAACAGGCCGAGCCCCTGGATCGCGTAGCCGATCCGCCGCCGCAGCAGGTGCGGCGACTCGAGCGCGATGTCGGCTCCGTCGATCAGCACCCGCCCCGAGGTGGGTTCGACCAGCCGGTTGATCATGCGCAGCAACGTGGACTTGCCCGAGCCCGACGTCCCGACGACGGTCGTGATCGTGTGCGGTTCGACGACCATCGAGACGTCGTCGACGGCCGCCGCGTCACCGTAGCGCTTGCAGAGGCGTTCGATCGCGATCACGCCGGCACCCGGCGCGCCAGTTCGACGGTGGCGTCCAGCACGACGGCGGCGGCGAATGCGAGCATCACGGTCGGCAGGGCCCCGAGCAGGACCAGGTCGATCGCCGTCTGGCCGATGCCCTGGAACACGAACGCGCCTAGGCCGCCCCCGCCGATCAGCGCGGCGATCGTGACGAGGCCGATGTTCTGCACCAGCACGATGCGGATGCCGGCGAGCAGCGTCGGCAGTGCGAGCGGCAGTTCGACTTCGCGCAGCACCCCGCTGCCGGTCAATCCCATGCCCCGCGCGGCGTCGACGGCCGCCGGCGAGACGCGCGCGAGCCCGACGACCGTGTTGGCGACGATCGGCAGCAGCGAATACAGGAACAGCGCGACGGCGGCCGGTGCGGCTCCGATGCCGCTCACGCCGATCGCCGCGAGCGCGGGCCAGGCCGCGGCCAGCGCGGCGAGCGGCGCCATCAGGATGCCGAACAGCGCGATCGACGGAATGGTCTGCACGACGTTGAGCGCGCCGAGAACGCCCGCCTGCAGGCGCGGCACGCGATGACAGGCGATCCCGAGCGGCAGACCGACGGCGACGGCCGCGGCGAGAGAGCCGAGTGCGAGCGAGACGTGCCGGCGTGTTTCGTGCGTGAAGCGTGTCGCGTGCGTCGCGTACTCGCGCATGATCGACAGGTCGTCGAAATGACCGGACGCGAGCGCGGCCCCGATCGCGCCCATCACGGCGACGAGACACGCGACGCGTGCGAGTGGGCCCGGCCGCAAGCGCGCGAGTGCGTCGGCCGCCAGCAACCCGAGACCGACGATGAGCACCCAGAACGCGCCACCGGGCGCCACGCGCACCACGCGGTCGCCGATGGGTGTCAGCGCACTCGCCGCGGCAGCGACCGTGATCGCCGCGACGGCGATACCGATGACGGCGATGAACAGGCGCACCCAGGCGTTCGATCCCCGCAGCGCCACGAGCGCGACGAGTGCGACCATCGCGTAGAACGCGAAGGCCATTCCGGCCGGCAGGACTTCGCTGAGCGCCCGTGGCTCGCCCGGCACGATGCGGTTCGCCTTGAACAGCACGAACGGCAGCCAGGCGAGCGCGAGGCCGCCGGCCACGCAGAGCAGCGCGCCCAGGGGGTCGAGACCGAACCAGCGTCGATGGCCGCCTGCGCTCACCGGCCAGCCGCCGCAGGCATGAGCCCCGCTTCGTGCAGATAGTCCGCGGCGACGGCCTCGGGCGACTCGCCGTCGACCTGCACGCGCGCATTGAGGGCTTGCAGCGTTCGGGTGTGGAGCCGCTGCATCAGCGGTCGCACGATCCCGGCGAGCTGCGGGTACGCCCTCACTACGACTTCGCGTACCGTCGGCACCGGCGCATAGACCGGCTGGTCGCCACGGTCGTCCTCGAGCAGCACGAGGTCCGCCGCGACGATGCCGCCGTCCGTGCCGTACACCATCGCCGTGTTGATGCCGTTCGTGCGTGCTGCGGCCGCCGCGATCGTCGCCGCGGTCTCGCCGCCCGCGAGCACGATCTTCTGGCGCGGCTCGAGGTGGAACCCGTACGTGCGCTCGAGTGAGTGCAGCGTGCCGGCGTTCGCGAACTCGGCGGAGCACGCGAGCTTCACGTCGCCGCCCTCACGCACCCAGCGCGCGAAGTCGCTCATCGTGGCCAGCGCGTGCCGGCGCGACACGTCGCGACGCACCGCGAGCGCCCAGGCGTTGCTGGCCGGCGCGGGCGTCAGCCACACGATGCGGTTGTGCTCGTAGTCGAGTCGCGCGCCGAGTTCGTAACCGCGGCGCAGGTCCTTCCAGGCGGGATCGTCGGTGCGGTTGAAGAAGAAACCGGCGTTGCCCGTGTATTCGACGTAGAGGTCGATCTCGCCGGCCAGCAGCGCCTTGCGCACCACCGGCGTGGCTCCCAGGGCCGTGCGGTCGATCGTCTCGATGCCGTGGGCCCCGAGCAGCAACCGGATCATCTGGCCGATCATCGCCGATTCGCTCGAGAGCTTCGAGGACACGACGACGGGCGCCGCAGCCGTCGTGCACGCGTGCACGAACAGCCACGTCAGCAGCGCGCAAGCCCGGAGCCACTGCGCCAACCGTCATCTCCTGCGGCGAACGGACGCCGGTCGCGCGCCACGGTGGCGGGCGGACCCGGCGTCGTCAAGCCCGGGCGACGTCCGGTCGGGCGAGCACGGCGCGGGCCGGTCAGGGAAGCCGCGCTAGGAACGCGTCGATCGCCGTGACGGCGTCGGCTTCGTCCAGCAGCGGCACGTGGCCGCGGTTGGGCACCTCGACCCGGACGAGGTCGGGTTTCTGCGCCTGCATGCGGTCGAGCGTCGTGCTCGAAAGGATGTCGGAGGTGGCGCCGCGCAGCACCAGCGTCGGCACCGGCGCGAGCGCGGCGAAGACGGGCCACAGGTCCGGCGCCGCGGCCGAGGGCGCGGCACGCACGGCCTCGCCGATGTTCGGGTCCATGTCCAGGCGCGGCACGCCGTCGACGTCCGAGTAGCTGCGGCGCGCGTAATCGGCCCATTGCTCGTCGCTGAGGCCGGGCAGGGCGATCTCGTACGATGCGCGCACGATCGCGACCGCCTCGGGCCAGGTCCGCGCCGGCGGGTAGCGGCCGACGTAGGACGCGATGCGCGCCAGCCCGGCCGGGTCGACCTCCGGGCCGACGTCGTTGAGGATCGCCGCCGCAATGCGCTGCGGCTGCGTCGCGGCCGTCAGCATCGCGAGAATGCCGCCGAGCGAGGTCCCGAGGAAGACGCAGCGCTCGATGCCGGCATGGTCCAGCAGACGGCCGATGTCGCCGAGGTAGGTGCCGGGGTGGTAGTTCCGCCAGTTCGGATCGTGTTGCGAGCGGCCGCGACCGCGCAGGTCGGCGCAGAGCACGCGTCGGTCGCGCCGGAGCCGCAGCGCCACGTGCTCGAAGTCACGCGAGTTACGCGTGAGGCCGGGCAGGCAGAGCACCGGCAGCCGGCCGGGCGCCTCCGGCGCGTAGTCGCGGTAATACAGCCGCAACCCGTCGGCCGATTCGTACCAGCGCTCGGTCATGTGGTTCATCGCTGCTCGTTCCCCAGGTGTGCGTAAAGCTTCCGCAGTTCCCGCTTGAGGATCTTACCGTTCGGGTTGCGCGGCAACTCCTCGACGAAGACCACGCCGGCAATGCGCTGCTGCCTCCCGACCCGGGCGTTGGTCCACTCGACCAGTTCGTCGGCCGCGACGGTTGCGGTGGGGACGACCACGGCCAGCGGCGTCTCGCCCCAGCGCTCGCTCGCGATGCCGACGACGGCCACCTCGCGCACGGCAGGGTGGCCGAGCATGACCATCTCGATGTCCGCCGGGTACACGTTCTGGCTGCCGGTGAGGATCATGTCCTTCTTGCGGTCGACGATGTAGAGAAAGCCTTCCTCGTCGATCCGGCCGATGTCGCCCGTGCGCAGCCAGCGCCGGCCCTCGGGGTCGACCCAGGTGGCCTCCGCCGTCGCGTCGGGACGGTTGTGGTACCTCTCCATCACGAGCCGGCCGTATCCGCAGATCTCACCGAGTTCCCCGTGCCCGGCTTCGGTGTCGTCATCGCGGACGAGCTTGAGCTGCTGGCCCGGGATAGGCTTGCCGACGGACTCGAGCCTGTGGTCGAAATCCTCCGGCGCGAGCGTCGTGACGATGCCCTCGGTGAGACCGTAGAGCTCGATCAGCTCGCAGTCGAGCGTGTCGCGGGTGGAGCGTTTGAGCGCCGCCGGCAGCGGCGAACCGCAGCACATGATCGCCTGCAGCGAAGAGAAATCGCGCCGTTGCAGATCCGGCAGCTCCAGCAGCCGCTGGAACTGTACGGGCACGAATCCGCCGTGCGTGATGCGGAACTGGCTGATCGTGTCTGCGAGGGCCCGGGCGGAGAACGACGGCATCACGACGATCGTGCCGCCCGCGAGCACGGTACAGAACATCGCGACCCAGCTGATGTTGGAGTACAGCCCCAGCGAGCAGACCGTGACGGCGCCGCTGTGATAGCGCAATGCGATGGCGAGGTCAGTGGCCCAGCGCATCCGGCAGCCGTGTGTGTGCACGATGCCCTTCGGCAACCCGGTCGTGCCCGAGCTGTAGATGATGTTGCACTCGGTGTCCTCGTCGACGACGACGTCGGGCGGGGCTGCCGACTGCCTTTGGTGCCACGACCCGAACTCGAGCCAGGTCGAACCGGCCGGGGCGGACACCCCGATGAGACGCGCGCCGGCCTCGATCTCGCCCTGCTCCAGCAGCGTATCGATGCGACGGCAGTGGTCGCCGGACGCCGCGACGGCCGCCGCGCTGCTGTCGCGCACCATCGCGCCGACGGCGGCGTCGGTGACCGAGATGTTGAGCGGCACGACGGAAACACCCGCCTTGCCCGCGCCGAAGAGCACGAGCGCCATCTCGATGCTGTTCGACATCAGCACTGCGAGACGTTGGCCGGGCCCGAGGCCCAGCTCCAGCAGACCGTTCGCGACCCGGTTCGTCGCGGCGTCGAACTCGGACCAGCTCAACCGGCGGGCTCCCTCGAGCAGCGCCGGCTTGCGGGCCTGGTTGCGGCCGTGCTGGACGATCAGGTCGGGAACGATCGGCCGCGGTACGTCGTACCAGCCCATGGCCGATCTCCCGCCGGGTCAGTCGAAGCGGTAGCTCAGGCTTAGCGAGTAGGTCCGCGGAGGCCCGTAGAAGCTGTTCACCGTGTTGCCGAACGCCACCTGCGTCCCGACCGCATACCCCGTGTAGAAGTCATAACCGCCGATCTTGTATTCCTCGTCGGTCAGGTTGCGACCGGTCAGCTGCACCCTGAGCTTGTCGCTGGCCGAGGTCCAGCCGAGGCTCGCATCGAGCAGCGTGTACGAGTCGTTCTGGTCGATCAGAGGCCGCGGGAACTCGAACATGTAGTACGAGTCGCGATAGGATGCGGTGAGCGTGGCCAGCAGCGAGCCGAACGTCGGGCCGAGCGAATGTCGGAAGTTCAATGACAGGTTGCCGTTCCACTCGGGTGTGTTCTGGAACACGGCACTGTCCGCCAGGTCCACCGGCTCCGGCGTTCCGCTGACGACGGTATAACTGCGGAACTCGTCGAACTCCGCGTCGGTCCAGCCGGCGCCGTAAGTCAGCGACAAGGCATCCGTGAATGCGATGGCCCCTTCGAGTTCGACGCCCTGGATGGTCGAACTGCCCGCGTTGTCGACGAAACTCGCCACGCCGGTGCCGACCGGCTCCTGACGGGTAATCTGCTGGTCCGTGTAATCGGAGTAGAACGCAGCGAGGTTATACGAGGCGCGGCCGTCCCACGCCGTGCCCTTCAGGCCGATCTCGTACGACTTCACGTTCTCCGGGTCGTAGCCGTTGACGGTGTCGGGCGTGAAGATGGCGTCTCCGCGCATGTCGAAGCCGCCGGACTTGAAGCCCTCGGAATACGAAGCATAAGTCGTGAGCGACTCGCTGAAGTCGAAGCTGACGCTCGCCCGCGGCGTGAACTTGTCGAACGTGCGCTCGTTCGTGTAGTCGGTGCGCACCCTGACCAGCACGGCGTCGTCGTTGCCGAAATAGGGCGAGCCGAGGCCGACGTAGTCCGCCCGATAGACCGAGCCCTCCTTCTTGTCCTCGGTGTAGCGGCCGCCGACCGAAGCCCGGAGCCGGTCCGTGAACGAGTAGCTCACGTCGGCGAATGCCGCGTAGCTGGTCGTGTCGACGTAGCCCGTGGTGAATATGGTGGCGCCCAGCAGTCCGATCGGCGTGTCGAAGACCCCCGACGCCGATGCGTCGAGGTAATAGAGACCCGCCACGCCCTGCCACCGCTCGCCCTCGAACAACAGCTGGAGTTCCTGTGTCGCCTGGTCGTCCGCGTAGTCGCCCGGGATGTCCAGCGCCGGCTGCGGCGAGGCATCGAAGTCGATGAGCGTGTCGGTCTCGCCCTCGCGGTAGGCAGTGATCGACTTGAACGTGAGCGTATCGTTGATGTTCCAGGCCACGGTCATCGCGACGCCCTCGGTCGCGACGTGGTTGTCGCTGCCCGCGCCGCCCCGCGTATCGTAGACGTCGTCGAGCACGACCTCTCCCGCCGTGAGGCCGGCGCCCGCGACCTCGCGGTGCCCATGCTTCGCGGGAGAATCGTCGGTCACCTTGTCCGCGGCGATCCGCACGCTCAGATTGTCGGCGGGACGCCACTCGGCGCTCAGACGGTACGCATCCACGTCCTTGGCGTAGTGGTCGTCGCCGGTGAACTTGTTGTCGCCGTAACCGTCGCGACGGTAGATCGCGGCGCTGGCGCCCACCGAGAACGTGTCGCCGAGCGGCAGCACCCCCGACGCCAGGACGTCGTGCTGCGCATACGAACCGAGCGTGTACCTGACGTCGAGCTTCACCTCGTCGCCGAGCGGGCGCGTCACGTACTTGATCGCGCCGCCGATCGTATTGCGGCCGTAGAGAGTGCCCTGAGGGCCTCGCAGGACTTCCAGTCGTTCGATGTCGTAAATGTCGAGCACGGCGCCCTGTGGTCGCGCGATGTAGACGTCGTCGACGTACAGGCCCACGCCCGGTTCGAACCCCCAGAGCGGGTCTTGCTGCCCGATGCCGCGGATGAAGGAAATCAAGGTGGAATTCGTCCCACGCGCCACCTGCAGGGTGAGGTTGGGCGTGGTCTGCTGCAGCCAGGTGATGTCCGGCGCGCCGGTGGCCTCGATGCGTTCTGCCGAGAACGCCGACACGGCGATCGGCACGTCCTGCAGCGACTCCTCGCGGCGGCGCGCCGTGACGGTGACCTCCTCGAGGCCGGCGGCGTTCGTGGCGACGGGCGCGTCCTGCGCGAGGACGGCGGGCACCGCTAACATGGATGCTGCGCAGGCGGCGGCCTGCGCCGAGTGGACGGCGAACTTCTTCATGGACTTCCCCCTGCAAAGGCGCCCGCGACGGCGCAGCACTTTCAACGCGTGTTGGAATTTAGTTGAACGTTCGTTGAATTTCAACAAGCGTTGCATGAGACGCCATGGTTGCGCAGAATTCATCCACGGCCGAGACGCCGGGGGCAGGGCGTAACGCAGTGCAAAAAAAGAAGACACCAGGCAGACGCGCGATCCGCGCGCACGGGGCGGCGAAGGTCGCGCCGGGCACCGGCTCGCGCTCGCAGGCGACGCGCGACCGGATCCTCGACGCCGGGGAAAAGCTGTTCGCCGAACGGGGCTTCTACGGCGTCTCGGTCCGCGACGTGACCGGCGCGGCCGCAGTCGACGTCGCGCTGGTCGCCTATCACTTCGGCAACAAGCAGGGCCTGCTCGACGCCGTGCTGCTGCGCCGCGCCGCGGAGCTCAACGACGAGCGCCTCGCCCTGCTCGACGCCGTGCTCGCAAAGGGCGGTCAGCGCCCGCCGTCGCTCGAGGAGATCATCGACGCGTTCACCCGGCCGCTGCTCGACCGCTCGTCGCGCGGCAGCCCGGGCTGGAAGAGCTACTTCGCGCTGATCGCCGAGATCAACAACTCGCCCGAGTTCGGCGGCGTGCTGATGACGCGCTACTTCGACCCCGTGGTGCAGCGGTTCATCGAGGCCATCCGGCGTGCGCTTCCCGAGTGCGACGACCGCGACGTGTACTGGGCCTACCACTTCCTGTCGGGCGCGCTGACGCTCACGTTCGCCGAGACGGGCCGCATCGACAAGCTGTCGGGCGGCATCTGCCGCTCGAGCGACCTGGCCAGCGTGCACGAGCGGCTCGTGCCGTACTGTGCCGCGGGTTTCCGCGCGCTGTGCGGGCGTGGACGTGCGAGGTCGGTCCGGCCGATCAGGGGCCGCGTGTGAGTCGGCGTCGGCTGCGCGCGCTGGTCACGGGCGCCGCCAGCGGCATCGGGCTGGGGCTGGCGCAGTACCTCTGCGCGTGCGGCCACGAGGTCTGGCTGAGCGACAAGTCGCTGGGAGAGGCCGAACAGGCAGTGCGTGAACTGGCGGCCGCGGGTCTCGCGGCGCGTGCGCTCGAACTCGACGTGACGTCGACGCGCTCGATCGAGTCGGCCGTCGCCGAGCTGGGCGAGGCGGGAGTGGACCTGCTCGTCAACAACGCGGGGCTCCAGCACGTGTCGCCGCTGGAGGAGTTCCCGCCGGAGCGCTGGGCCCTGCTGATCGACGTGATGCTGACCGGCCCGGCCATGGTGACGCGCGCGCTGCTGCCGGGCATGCGCCGCCGTAACTTCGGCCGCATCGTCAACGTCGGCTCGATCCATTCACTGGTCGCATCGCCGTACAAGAGTGCCTATGTCGCCGCGAAGCACGGGCTGACCGGCCTCGCCAAGACGATCGCGCTCGAGACCTCCGACGTCGACGTGACGATCAACACGGTCTGTCCCGCTTACGTGCGCACGCCGCTCGTCGATGCGCAGATCACGGCCCAGGCCCGGTCCCACGGAATCCCGGAGCAGCGCGTCGTCGACGAGATCATGCTCAAGCCGATGCCCAAGGGCGTGTTCGTCACGGTCGAGGAACTCGGCGCGCTGGTCGAGTTCCTGGCGAGCGACGCGGCGCGCAACATCACGGGGCAGGCCATCTCGGTCGACGGCGGCTGGACCGCGCACTGACCGGGGGTCACTCCCAGTCGCGCTCGAGCCGGCGCGCCGACGCCAGGAACAGCGCGGCGGCGACGAGGTAGAACACGGTGCCGGCGAGAATCGCGTAGCGCAGCGAATCGACGCCGAATCGCGCGGCGAGCGCATCCGACACGGCGCCCAGGACCACGCTGCCCAGCCCGATGCCGATCAGGTTGTTCACGAACAGGAACACGGCCGAGACCGTCGCGCGCATGCCCGAGGGCACGACGTGCTGGATCGCGGAGAGGACCGGGCCGAGCCAGACCAGGCCGAGCGCCGTCGGGAACAGGAACAGGCAGAACGAAAGCACGAGCGAAGAGGTCGTCACCGCTGCCATGTAGAAGGGGACGGTGCACAGGAATGCGATGGCCGGAATGATCGCGTACGCGCGGCGCTTGCCCGCGCCGAATCGGTCGGCCAACCAGCCGCCCAGCCAGATCCCGGCCATGCCCCCGACGAGCAGGATCGACGCGAAATAGAGCGACGCCTCCAGCAGCGTCAGCCCGTGGCTGCGGACGAAGAACGAGGGCAGCCAGAAGAACAGGCCGTAGCCCATCATCGACGACGCCGAGGCGCCGAGCGACAGGCCCCAGAACGAGCGCTTGGCGACCAGGACCTTCGCGACCTCGCGCAGGCTGGCCGGCCGGGCGGAGGCGCCCGTCGCGTCGTAGCGTCCACGCGGTGGTTCGCGCACCACGGCCTTGAAGACCGGCGCCAGCACGACGCCGGCCACGCCCACCGCGACGAATGCCGTGCGCCAGTCGATCAGCGACGCAATCAGGCCGCCGAAGAAGATGCCGAGCGCGCTGCCGAGCGGGATGCCGAACGAGTACACGGCCAGTGCCCGTGCGCGCTGCTCGGACGGAAAGTAATCGGCGACGAGTGAATACGCGGGGGCCACCCCGCCGGCCTCGCCGACGCCGACGCCGAGCCGCGCCAGGAACAGCTGCCCGAAGTTCTGCGCGAGCCCGCACAACGCCGTCATCGCACTCCAGACGACGAGCGCCACGGACATGATCGTCGTGCGGTTCGCGCGATCGGCGAGCATCGCGATCGGAATGCCGAGCAGCGTGTAGAACAGCGCGAACGCGAGTCCGCCCATCAACCCGAGTTGCGTGTCGGTGAGGCCGAGGTCCGCCTTGATCGGGATCGCGAGGATGCCGACGATCTGCCGGTCGATGAAGTTGAACGTGTAGACCAGCACCAGCATCAGCAGCACGAGGGCCCGGTAGCGCGGCGTCTCCGCCGGCCCCGCCGCGCCCGCCGCAAGGTCGCCCGAGGCCACGTCAGCGCGACCGTGCATCGGAGGGGCCGTCCTCGGGTTCGTCCGCGAGCAGTGCGCCGATCATGGCGCGCACTGTCGCGACCTGGCGGCCGTCCCGTGTCGCGTAGTCATCGCCCTCGTAACCCCACCAGTCCCAGCACCCGAGCGGATTGAGCGGCTGCATCGTCGGCTTCACCTGCGGGAACAGCAGGACGATCCGGTTGGGGTCCGCGACTTCCAGGTAGCCCGCCCGGCGGGCGAAGGCGTCGCCCACGTCGGCGCTGCCCTGCCTGCAGCCGTGGAAGACGACGTGCAGCCGGCACGGCGCTTTCGAGCCTGCGTCACAGGCCGCGGGAACGTACAGCCAGCCCTGGTCGGCGAACGAAACGCTGCCTGCGACTTCGGCGTAGGGCCGCTGGTCGAACGGCCGCAGCGACGCCAGGGCGGTCGGAGCCGCGTTGGGCGCGAGCGGACCGTACAGGTGTTCGAGCAGGTGGCGCGTCGCGTCGTACCCGCAACTTGCGATGTAGGGCGGCTCGCTGGACGAACACGGCGCAGCCCCGGCCCTGGCGGTGGGGAAATTGTGCGCCGCGCCCTCGCGATCGACGCGTGCCAGGTTGTCCGGCTGCATCCGTGCGCGGTAATAGCGTTCGAGGGCGTCCACGACGGTCACGTGCACGTGGGGGTCCGCCGCGCCGTGATACAGCCAGACGCGGTCGGTCGCCATGCCGGAGACCGGATCGACCGCGCCCGCGGCCGCGAAGCGCTCGGCGTGCTGCAACAGCGCTTCGACCGGAATGGCGGCGCCGTCCTTCATGCAGCGCCCGAGGGCATTGCCGATGGCACCTTCGGCGCAGAAGTACGGCGGCGCCGCGAGGACGCCTGCGCCCTGCACGAGGTTCGCGTGCGCAGTGTGGAACTGCACCGCCATCGCGCCGCCGGACGAGACGCCCGAGACGGTCACGCTGTTCGCCGCGAGCGGCAGCGGCGTGAGCCCGGCGACGGTCGTGGATTCCGCGGCCACCGCGGGCGGACCGGCCAACAGCATCAGTGCGACCGCGACGGATCGCTGCGACGTCCTGCGTTGCAACAAAATTCCCCCTGCCGCGGCTGCGCGCTGCTTCCGCGCCATCGCCGTTTTTTCAACGATCGTTCAAATATCGGTGAACGGCCCGCAAAAGGCAAGGGGCGCGCGGGGTCATTGACCTCGCCGGCGCGGCGCGAGGCATGCTCGCATGGCAGACTGGCGGCCGCGACGCCGGCGCCGATGCGCCGGTCGTTCTCCAGCTCGTCTTCCCGGCAATGCATCGACTCAAGACCTGGCAACTGTTCGCCATCTGCGTACTCACCTGGGGCACGACGTGGTACGCGATCACCTTCCAGATCGGCGCGTCGTCGCCCGAGGCGAGCGTCGCGATGCGGTTCGCGCTCGCAGGCAGCGTGGTGCTCGGGTTCTGCCTGCTCCGCGGCCAGCGTCTGAGCTTCACGTGGCACGAGCACGGTCTGCTGGCGCTGCAGGGCTGCTTCATGTACGGCGTCTCGTACCTGTGCGTGTACCACGCCGAGAAGCACATCGTGTCGGGGCTCGTGGCGGTCGGCTACTCGGCGTCGCCGCTGGTCTCGGGGCTCGGCGCCAGGGCGCTGTTCGGCACGCGGATCGGCGCCCGCTTCGTCGTCGGTGGCCTGCTCGGGCTGT
>DASSJN010000195.1:0-2708 GCA_035691185.1 Steroidobacteraceae bacterium | reverse complement strand
GAAGTCGGCCAGCAGTTCCTCGGCGAGCAGATCGATGTCGCCGCGCACGGGGTAGACGCGCGTCTCGACGTGGCTGTGGACGTTGCCGAGCGGGTCCAGGTCGAGCGCGACGAACTCGACCGCCGGGTCGACGCCGACCGTAACGAACGTCTTGCGCGTGATCGAGCTGAAGAAGGTCTTCGGGAATTCGCAGTCCGGCAGCGGGCCGATGATCTCGTCGAAGCGGCGCTTGATCGCCGACCAGACCGCGCGCTCGAGCACCTCGCCGCCGAGACGGTGACGCATGAGCTCCACCGTGCCCAGAACGTACTTGTCGTAGAGCTCGATGCGTTCGACAGCGTCCTTCTGGCTGCCGCGCCAGTCGCGCGCCTCGAAACGCTGGCGCGCGCGCTGCGTGATGGCGCGGAAGTCCGCGTTGTAGTCCGCAAAGGCGTCGACGAGCAGCTGCGCGCAGTCGTGGACCAGCGTGTCCCGCGAGCCGGGCTGGGCGACGATCAGGTTCATCCAGGAGACCTCTGGTCTGCTCGCCGCCGTCCAGCCCGTGTCGTCGCCGGTTTCAGAGGTTCGCGATCAGCTTGTCGCCGAACTCGCTGCACTTGACCTCGGTCGCGCCCTCCATGAGGCGGGCGAAGTCGTACGTCACCGTCTTCTGGCCGATGGTCCTGTCCATGGCCGAGATGATCGCGTCGGCGGCCTCGAACCAGCCCATGTAGCGCAGCATCATCTCGCCCGAGAGGATCACCGAGCCCGGATTGACCTTGTCGAGGTTGGCGTACTTCGGCGCGGTGCCGTGCGTGGCCTCGAACACGGCGTGGCCCGTGACATAGTTGATGTTGCCGCCCGGTGCGATGCCGATGCCGCCGACCTGCGCCGCGAGCGCGTCCGACAGGTAATCGCCGTTCAGGTTCATCGTCGCGATGACGTCGAATTCCTCGGGACGCGTGAGCACCTGCTGCAGCGTGATGTCGGCGATGGCGTCCTTGATGATGATCCGGCCGGCCCTCTTCGCCGCATCCTGCTCGGCGTTGGCTTCCTTCTCGCCCTTGGCCGCCTTGGTGCGCTCCCACTGGTCCCAGGTGTACGTCTGGTCCGCGTACTCGCGCTCGGCCAGGGCATAGGCCCAGTTCCGGAAGGCGCCTTCCGTGAACTTCATGATGTTGCCCTTGTGCACGATGGTCACGCTCTCGCGCTTGTTGACGACCGCATACTCGATGGCGGCCCGGAACAGGCGCTCGGTGCCTTCCTGCGAGACGGCCTTGATGCCGATGCCCGAGCTGTCCGGGAACCGGATCTTGCCGTAGAGCTTCGGGAACGCCTCGCGGAACAGCTTCTTGAACTTCTCGTTCTCGGGGCTGCCGGCCTCGAACTCGATCCCCGCGTAGATGTCCTCGGTGTTCTCGCGGAAGATCACCATGTCGACTTTGTCGGGCGCCTTGACCGGGGACGGCACGCCGCGGAACCAGCGCACGGGGCGCAGGCAGACGTAGAGGTCGAGCATCTGGCGCAGCGCCACGTTCAGCGAGCGGATGCCCCCGCCGATCGGCGTCGTGAGCGGCCCCTTGATCGAGACCAGGAATTCCCGGCAGGCCTCGACCGTCTCGTCGGGCAGCCACGTGTTGAACAGGTCGTTCGCCTTCTGGCCGGCGTAGACCTCCATCCAGTGAATCCTGCGTTTTCCGCCGTAGGCCCTCTGGACCGCGGCATCGAGCACGCGCACGGAGGCGCGCCAGATGTCGGGGCCGGTGCCGTCGCCCTCGATGAACGGAACGATGGGTTGGTCGGGAACGACGAGCTTGCCGTTCCGGATCGTGATTTTCTGGCCCTGCGGGGGCACGTCGAGCTTGATCGCGGTGGACATCGAATCTGGCTCCCGATGATGCTTGGACGCGAAATTTCGGGGCCGGGATGCTAGCACAGCGCCCGTGTCCGGGCGTGACCGCGGGAGCCCGCGTTGCGGCCCCGGTGTCACCGGAGCGGGTGCCGGCCGCTAGGGACAAACCGCAGATTCCGGGCCGCGCGGAGCAATCTGCTTGCGAGGCGTGTCTGACCGCTGTACGTTCCGCTCTCGTTTCTGGACGGCGTCTACAGTGAGCTTTCCCGGCCTCCACCTGATCCGCAGGCAACAGCGCACCCTCGCGAAGTGGGTGATGGCGCTGTTCTGCCTCGTCTGGGTCCAGGCCGCGCTGCTGCCGTGCGCCATGGCCATCGCGCCGAACGGCATGGCCGGAGCCGCGGAGGAGCACTGCGCTTACTGCCCGCCCACCGATCCCGCTGACACCCATAGCGCGACCGGCGCGACCGCGGCCTGTGCATACCCCGACCAGCCCCAGGCCGATGCACGCGCGAACGCCGTCACGGCGCTCGTGCTGGCCCTGCCGGTCGTCGCCTACCTGCTCGCCCCGGGCGCCGGACACCCTGCCGCATCGACCGACGACGCCCGGCCGCCCGATCGGGCGGGCCCGCCGATCGCGATCAGCTACTGTCGCTTCCTGAAATAGCCGGACCCCGCCGTCTGCTCTCGCCGCGTGCCGCCCGTCGTGGCCGCGGTGCCTGCTGAACCGCCGGAGTCCGTCATGCTTACATTCCGTTCCGTCGCCGCGGGCCTCCTCGTGCTCGCGGGCCCGATGCTCCTCCCGGGGCTCGCCATGCCGGCGCGCGCCCAGGACCTCACGCTTGCGGAGGCCGAGCGCATCGCGCTCGAGCGCGAC
>DASSJN010000194.1:0-3565 GCA_035691185.1 Steroidobacteraceae bacterium | reverse complement strand
AGCACGAGTTGCGGCTGCGAGCGATCGATTCGCGCCTCGAAGGCTTCGCTGCTGCGCAGCCGCGCGGTCCACTCGATTCCGCCGACCGTCACGTGGAAATCGGCCGTGTACGCGGCATCGCGACCGGAATCGGGTGTTGCGTACAGCAGGTTCCGCGACGACGGCGCGCCGTCGTAAACCTCGACCTCGGCGTCGCCCCCGCGGTCGCTGAAGACGGCTTCCATCAGGTCCTCGGCGCGGTACGGGCTGTAGACCCAGCCGATCAGCGCGGCACGTCGTTCCTCGACGGTACGCGCGGGCCGGGTGCGGTCGTAGACCGGGTGGTAGATCAGGAACCCTGCCTGCGCGTTCTCGTCGGTCTCCTGGACCAGCGTGACCTTGTGCGTCATGGCCGGGTCGCCTGTGTCCCGCGCGCGGTTCATGGCGATGCGGCGCGTGGGCTCCGAGTACATGTCGTAGCCGAACGCCCGCAGGTTGCGACCGGAGAACGGCTCCAGGAAGACGATGCTGGTGTACGGGTCGCGGCGGCCTTCGGGTCTGATCGAGTACTCGGGAAAGCCCTCCGCACGCACGGCTTGCTCGTGCGCTGCCTTTGCCGCCCGCGGCACGATCACCGCGAAACCCATGCCCTGGACGCCCGGCAAGGTGGCCTCGAGGTCGAGATGCCCGATGTAGGCGCCCCACTCGTCGCGTGCAACCTGGGTGCTCGCCGCGAACAGGCCACGCGCGCCGAGCAGCACGCGCTCGTAGTCGTGCAGGCGGTCGGACAGCGCGTCCACCTGCCGCTCGGCGAGCTGCCGGAACCGATCCTGGCTGCGACGTTCGACGTCGACGACGGAGTGGCGCCAGAACCCGAGCGTGAAAAGCAGCGTGACCAGCATCCCGGCCCAGGCGAACCCCTGCAGGGGCAGGGGCAGGCGCACGCGGACGCTTTTCTTCGCTGGCGAGGAGGCGGTATGCAACAACACGGGCACCGAGAGCGCGTCACGCGCAGGGCATTAGAGCGGGATTGCAGCGGCGCCGAGAATGTCCCGCCCTCGGACCGGACTGTAGGACGGTGCGCCGCACCGCGACCGCGTGGGCGCCGCTGGCCCGCGGCGACCCGCGCCGGGAAGGCGCCGACGCGCGTCGGCCGGCTTTACACTTCGGCGGGCAGGACGAGAGTGACCGGGACCTAAGTCATTGTCGGGACGGACGTTGCACCTTTCTGGCGCAAGACTTGCAGTCCGTTCCGGATGCCCGAGCGGTGGGCTCGAGCCATCAGAGAACAAGACACAAGGCTGCCACCACCATGACCCGACGCCAGGAACTCTCCGCCTCCGACGCGCAGCAGGCCATGCGGGTTCTCGAACTCTGCAGCCAGTTGCAGCAGTTGCGCCGCGCATTCGAGAACGATCCAGACCCGCTGGCGCTGGCCGAGCAGATGCGCGGGATCGACATGTCTCGGGTCGATGCGGCGCACGAATGGCTGACGCGGCTGCTCGTCGACCGTTATGCGGAAGAGCGGATCACGCTCGACACGGGGAAGTTCCGGGTGCCGGTGCTCAACCCTGTGAAGGCCTGACGGGCGCGCACGCGACCCCCGGCAGTCCCCCCCCTCGCCGACCAGCGGCGCGGGGCGGCGGAGTTCGGACGGACCCCTCCCAAAGTACGGATTGTCACGACATCGACTTCGGCGCGGAGTGCCCGGACGGACGCGGTACGGCTCTCGAGTCGGCGGCGGTCCATCCCAGCCGTGCTGTCCAGCCGGCTCGGTAGATCGCAGGAACGCGATCCCAGAGCCCGTCGGCCGTCCGGGCTTCCGTGATGCAGACCTGCATCGCGACTAGAGGGGGAAGACCATGTCACCGAATGCCAGTCGACAGCGTGTCGCCTTCGGCCGCCGGGGTGCGGCCGCGTTGCTCGTATTTCTCACGGCCGTCTGCACCGGCCCCACCCAGGCGATCGAAAGGTATCTCGTTCCGGACGAAAGCAGCAGTGGGCCATTCTATGCCCGCATCGAACACGGGTTCGTTCACATGACGGACCACTGGGTCGCGGTCGCGTTCTACCGTCAACCCGCGTGCGTGAGGCCCAGTTTCAACCTGCTGAACTTCTTCGACTTCGCAAACATTCCGGCGATCTTCGGCTGCCCGTTGACCGTGAGCGGCTTCGAGATCTGGAAGAGCGGTGTTGCGACCGATCCCGCGCCGATGCAGTCCAAGCTGCAGGGCAATGGAGCCGTCCCGGTCTGGTTCGTCTCCGTGGCGGATTTTTCCGCCGCACTGCCGGGACTGACCCTGACGGAGCTGAGCGCGATGCCGTCGCTGACCAGAGGGTATGCCGTTTTCTTCGAAGAGACGTTGCATCCCGCCGGGGCGGCCCGGCAGACCATGCTGCACATCTCGGCGCGCGGTTGGCTGGAGGACGGTCGATCCTTCTTCTACGAGGCGACCGAGGCCGGTGGCGAAATGAAGTCGGTGCGAATCGATTTTCGATGAGGACGACTGACCGAGGGGGGAACGGTTCACACTGCCTGCACGCGGCAGGCCCCGCCCCCGGCCGGTACGAAAACGCCCGCATCTGCGGGCGTCGTCGTACTTGGCGGAGGGGGAGGGATTCGAACCCTCGGTCGTCTTTCGACGACGCCGGTTTTCAAGACCGGTGCAATCAACCGCTCTGCCACCCCTCCTCTGATCACACGCGCGGATCAGCCCCGTAGAACCTCCGCGCCGTCCATGTACTTCCGCAACACCGGCGGAATCACGACGCTGCCGTCGTCCTGCTGGTAGTTCTCCAGCACCGCAACCAGCGTGCGTCCCACCGCAAGCCCCGACCCGTTGAGCGTGTGCACGGGCTCGGGCTTGTTCGTCGCCGGGTTGCGCCAGCGCGCCTGCATGCGACGCGCCTGGAACGCCTCGCAGTTCGAGCACGAGGAGATCTCGCGATATTTCTGCTGGCCCGGCAGCCACACCTCGATGTCGTAGGTCTTTGCGCTGGCGAAACCGATATCGCCGGCGCAAAGCGCGACGACGCGATACGGCAGCTCGAGACCCTGCAGCACTTTCTCGGCGTGGCCGACGAGGAGTTCGAGTTCGGCGTACGAGTCCTCCGGCCGGCACAGGTGCACGAGTTCGACCTTCTCGAACTGGTGCTGGCGAATCATGCCGCGCGTGTCCTTGCCGTAGGACCCCGCCTCGCTGCGGAAGCACGGCGTGTGCGCGGCGTAACGGCGCGGCAACGTGCCCGCCTCGAGGATCGAGTCGCGCGCGAGGTTCGTGACGGGCACCTCGGCCGTCGGAATCAGGAAGAACTCCGCATCCCCCGAGGTGGCCTTGAAGAGGTCCGCCTCGAACTTCGGCAGCTGCCCCGTGCCGACGAGCGAGCTCCGCGCGACGAGGTACGGGGCATAGATCTCTGTGTACCCGTGCTGGCCCGTGTGCAGGTCCAGCATGTACTGAATCAGCGCACGGTGCAGGCGGGCAAGGCCGCCCTTGAGCACGACGAACCGTGCGCCGGAGATCCGGCCCGCGGCCTCGAAGTCCATCGCCGTGTTGGCGAGCTTCTCGCCGATCGCGACGTGGTC
>DASSJN010000193.1:0-12044 GCA_035691185.1 Steroidobacteraceae bacterium | reverse complement strand
ATCGGCCGGCGAGGCTGACGAAGGTCGTGAGGGCCGCGCCCTTGTTGCCGCGCTCCTCCTTCTCGACCTGGACGATGATCTCCTGGCCTTCCTCGATCAGGTCGCGGATGCCGCGATTGCCTTCCTGCCCGGGCTGCTTTTCCTTGAAGTAGAGCTTCGAGACTTCCTTGAGCGGCAGGAAGCCGTGGCGCTCGGCGCCGTAGTCGACGAACGCGGCCTCCAGGCTCGGTTCGACGCGGGTGATGCGGCCTTTGTAGACGTTGGCTTTCTTGGTCTCGCGTGACGGAATTTCGATATCGAGGTCGTAGATGCGCTGGCCGTCGACCAGGGCTACCCGCAACTCCTCTTCCTGGGTTGCGTTGACGAGCATTCTCTTCACAGGCCCTCTCTTTACTGGAGGTCGGGGCCGTGAACGCGGGCGGGTAGTGGTGCCTTGGCGTGGGGAGGAGGTCTGGCAGCGTCTGCAGCGCGAGCGCTCATTCCTGCATTTTCGGTGCACCGGCGCTACGCGCACGGTGCCTGACCGGATCCTGGTGCTGTGGGCATCGTACCCGCCGGAGTCGCGCCTGGCCCGATGCCCGCCGGGACATCGGCACCCACACGTGGTTCACGGCAGATCGATGGTCTGAATTCTCAGAACCAACTAAGATGCGCGCGCCCCGCCAGACCCTTCGGGCGAGCAGCGACGCGTCGCTCATTCGGCGCGGCCAGATGTTGCTTGGATGCACCATGGCTGCGCTTCGCGGCGGACTCTAACAGAGCGAAATCCGGAAAATCAATGGCTTACGAAAAAGACCCGGAGTCGATCGGTGCGCCGGTCGAGGGCGGCCCGGGCCGGGGCGTGCAACACGTCGAAGTGACCGTCGACGACGCCGGCACGCGCCTCGACAACTTCCTGGTCCGCCAGCTCAAGGACGTGCCCCGGACACATGTCTTCCGCCTGCTGCGCAAAGGCGAGGTGCGTGTGAACAAGAAGCGCGCCCGGCCGGACCAGCGCGTCACGCTGGGCGACATCGTGCGGATCCCACCGGTGCGCCGTGCCGAGGAGGTGCCGCCGCCGGCCGCGCCACGCGTCGCCAGTCCGTCGCTGCAGAAGCTCGTGCTGGACGCAATCGTGTACGAGGATCCCGACCTCATCGTCTTCAACAAGCCGCCCGGCGTCGCCGTGCACGGCGGCAGCGCGACGGACTTCGGCCTGATCGAGGCGTTCCGCGCGGCACGCCCGGACGTTCGCGACGCCGAACTCGTCCATCGGCTCGACCGCGAGACGAGCGGGTGCCTGCTGGTGGCCAAGCGGCGCGCGGCGCTGCGCGACCTGCACGCCCAGCTCCGCGCAGGCACGACCGAGAAGCGCTACCTGGCGCTGCTCTGCGGCAAGTGGAACCTCGGCACCAAGCGCATCGAACTGGCGCTCGACACCGACGAGCGTCGCAGCGGCGAACGCCACGTGGCCGTGCGTGCACACGGCAAGCAGTCCGTCAGCACGTTCAAGCCAGTGCAGTTCTTCGGCAACCTCGCGACGCTGGTCGAGGTGGAAATCGATACGGGCAAGACCCACCAGATCCGGGTGCACGCAGCCCACGCCGGCCATCCCGTCGCCGGCGACGACAAGTATGGCGACCGCGTGTTCAACGACCTGCTGCGCGACTACGGACTGCGCCGCATGTTCCTGCACTCCTCGTCGATGGGCTTCACGCGACCGGGCACGCGCGAACCCATGCTCGCGAGCGCACCACTGCCGGAGGAACTGGGGGCGGTGCTCGACAAGCTGACGCGCGGCAAGGCGCGCGCGCCCGAGGACACGAAGGGCAAGACGCTGCGCCCAGCCTTTCCACCGCTCCCGGCTCGGCGGGAGAGGTCGGGCGAAGCCCGGGTGAAGGCAGATTCACCTCTTCCGCCTCGGCGGGAGAGGTTGACCACAGGCAGGGTGAGGGAAGGAGTTTCAGGCCCGCCGCGAACAGGCGGGCGCCGCGCCGGGCGCATGCGGAAGTCCGGGAAGCGATAGGCCGCCCTCGGTCGTGCGAGTGCGATCAGGGAACTTGGAGCCCTGCGCGGCGCAGCGCACCGCAGACCCATGCCAATGGCAGGCCGGTGAGCCCGGTTGGATCGGACGAGTCTATGCGCTCGAACAGCGCGATCCCGAGCGACTCCGCCTTGAAGCCCCCGGCGCAATCGACCGGCCGGTCGCGCTCGATGTAGCGGTCGATCTCCTCGGCCGTCAGGTCCCGGAACCGCACCGTGGTGCGGTCGACGTGGGAGTCGGACCACCCCGCCGGTCCGTCGATCACGTGCACGGCGGTCAGGAACACGACGTCGCGTCCGGACGAAAGTGTGAGCTGCTCGCGGCATCGCTCGACGGTCCCCGGCTTCCCCAGCACCTCGCTGCCACGCAGCGCGACCTGGTCGGACCCGATCACGATCGCCCCGGGGTGCAGTCGCGAGACGGCCTCGGCCTTGAGCCGGGCGAGGCGAGCCGCCTGGGCCGCTGCCGATTCGTCCGGCTGGCGTGCCTCGTCGACCTGGGGTGCGACACAGTCGAAGGGAACGCCGAGGCGCCCGAGCAGCGCGCGACGGTAGCGCGACGTCGAGGCGAGGATCAGACCCTTGGAAAACAACGATTTAGGCCCGTCTTATTTTTGACAGAGGAGAGTCGGCTCACTATTATACGCGGCCCATGTCGCCCGGCCCGGCCGATCAGGTCAACGCAAAAGAGCTGTCGGCGCGAGCCGCGGTCGTCGAGCGCAAACTCGAACTGGCGCAGCTCGACCGCGTGCGGGACGCGGGCGGCCTACCCGGCACACGCATCGCTGCGCAGCTGCGGTTCGGCTCCTTCGAGGGCTGGACGACGGTCGACGTTCGCGTCGAAGGCGTCGCGATGGTGTCGTGCCAGCGCTGCCTGCAGCCCTGCGGCGCGGAGGTGGACGAGTCCGCGCGGGTGATGGTCGTGCGCGACGAGGACGAACAGATCCCGGGCGGCTACGAGCCGTTCGTGGGCACGCCGGAGCACTTGTCGCTCGCGGCGCTGATCGAGGAGCAGGTGCTGCTCGCGCTGCCCCTGGTGCCGATGCACCCGGCGGGCGACGTGCAGTGCCGAGCGATTGGTGCGGAAGTCGAGCCGTTGGCGCCGTCGTCCGCGTACGGGCCGGCTGCGAAGGCAGCGGCGGAAGAGAAACAGACGCCTTTTGCGAATCTGCGGGAATTGCTCGACAGGAAGAACGAGCGCTGACCCCGCTTTCAGGAGTACAGACCATGGCAGTCCAGAAGAGCCGCAAGACCCCGTCGAAGCGCGGCATGCATCGTTCGCACGACCACCTGAGCGGCCCGGCGCTGTCGGTCGATCGCACGAGCGGCGAAACGCACGCGCGTCACCGGATCACGCCCGACGGTTTCTACCGCGGCAAGAAGGTGATCGAAAAGCCGGCAGCCGACGAAGGCCAGGAGTAATCCCGCCGGCCAGGCCCCGCGCATGAACGCCGGGCTGTTGACCGTCGCCGTGGACGCGATGAGCGGAGACCACGGCGCCGAGGTTGCGGTGCCCGCCGCCCTCGATGTCCTCGCCGCCACTCCCGATCTGCGGTTGATCATCGTCGGCCGCGGCGAGACCGTGCGTCCGTTGCTCGGGCGCGGGGGCGAATCGGAGCGCTGCCGATTCGTCGAGGCCGCCGAGGTCGTCGGAATGGACGAGCGACCGCAGGACGCGCTGCGCAGGAAGAAGAAGTCCTCGATGCGCGTCGCGATCAACCTCGTCGAGCAGGGCGAGGCCACCGCGTGCGTCTCCGCGGGCAACACCGGCGCGCTGCTCGCCACCGCACGGTTCGTGCTCGGCATGATCCCCGGCATCGACCGCCCCGCGATCGTCTCGGGCGTGCCCGCTGTGCACGGCCACACCGTGATGCTCGACCTGGGTGCGAACCCGGACTGCAACGAGGGTCACCTCGTGCAGTTCGCCGTGATGGGCTCGGTGATCGCGTCCGACCTGCACGGCATCGCCAATCCCCGCGTCGGGCTGCTCAACGTCGGCGAGGAGGACATCAAGGGCACCGAGGAGATCAAGGCGGCACACAAGCGCCTGCAGGGCGCCGGCGCGCTCAATTACTGCGGTTTCGTCGAAGGCGACGACATCTTTTCAGGCGACGTCGACGTGGTCGTCACGGACGGTTTCACCGGCAACGTTTCGCTCAAGACCATGGAGGGCCTCGCGCGCTTCATCGGCGGCGTGATGAAGGAAGAGTTCACGCGCGATCCGCTGCGCAAGCTCGGTGCACTCGCGGCCACGCCCGCGCTCAATGCGCTCAAGGGGCGGCTCGATCCGCGCCGCTACAACGGTGCGAGCATGGTGGGTTTGAGCGGCGTGGTCATCAAGAGCCACGGCGGCGCCGACCGCGTGTCGTTCGCGAACGCCGTGCGCGTGGCCGTGACGGAAGCGCGCAACGGCGTGCCGGGGCAGATCGGGCAACTGCTGAAGAAAGTGACTGATCACTGATCACTGGTTCTTCCGGCGTCTTCGCATCCGCTCCTGCAGTTGCTGCCGACGGCGCTGCAGCTTCGCCTCGACCCTGACCGCGTCCTGCCGGCCGGGGGCCTTCAGCAGCAGCCGTTTGCGGAACTCGAGGAAGTCTTCATACGCCTCGAGTTCGTGACGCAGTTCGCGAAACACGAGCTCGATCATGACGGCGTCGTCGAGCATGCCGATGCCGGGGATGTCGTCGGGAATCAGATCCTCCGGATCGCAGAGATAGGCGAGACCGGAGAGCACCGGGCTGCGTTCCTGCTCGCTGAGCGGCCAGAGCTCGTCCGACACCATGGCGAGCAGCGTCTCGAGCTTTTCGAGACGTTCGGCGACGAAATCGGGCAACTCCGTGCGGCGCATGGCTGTGACGAGGTCGGCGGCCGCGCCCAGGATCTCCTCGTCGTCGGCGATCTGCACGGACTCGCGCGCCTTGCGCAGTTCGCGACGGAAATGGCGCAGGTCGCGATCCGACAGCTCGATGGTCAGTTTATAAGCCATGGGCCTCCCTTGCGGCGGCAAGCCTACGGGCCCGACCGTCTCGGGGTCAACGCACGAGGTCGACGCGGGAAACGAACTGGGTGGTGCCATGTCGGTACAATGGATGCTCCACGTGGAGGAAAGGTTGCATGCACCGTAGCAACGGCGGCAGCTGGTCGGCTCTGGCGTTCGTCGCGCTGTTCGCACCGCTGGTCGCGAGCGACGCTCGGGCGGGCGCGGCGGAATACCTGTTGCCCGCCAATGGCGACAACGTGATCGGCGTGGTCACGACCGCCGTCGCGGAGCACGAGGACACCTTGCTCGACATCGGTCGGCGCCACGGCGTGGGCTACGAGGAGATCATCGCCGCCAACCCGGGCCTCGATCCGTGGCTGCCGGGCGCCGGCACCGAAGTCGTGATTCCGGGTCGCTTCATCCTGCCCGATGCGCCGCGCGAGGGCATCGTCGTCAACCTGCCCGAACACCGGCTGTATTACTTTCCGCCGCCTCAGCCCGGGCAGCCGCGCGTCGTGCGCACGTACCCGATCAGCACCGGCAAGATGGACTGGAAGACGCCGCTTGGCGTCACCAGGATCGTGTCGAAGCAGGAACGCCCGAACTGGAACCCGCCCGAATCCGTGCGCCTCGAGCACATCGCGAAGGGTGACCCGCTGCCGAACGTCGTGCCGCCGGGGCCCGACAATCCGCTCGGCGAGTACGCCATGCGGCTCGGGCTTCCGAGCGGGGCCTACCTGATCCACGGCACGAACCGCCCCGCGGGCGTGGGCATGCAGGTGACGCACGGCTGCATCCGCATGTTCCCGGAGGACATCGCCGAATTCTTCACCATGGTGCCCGTGAGCACGCAGGTGAACCTGATCGACCAGACCACGAAGGTCGGCTGGTCGCGAGGCACTTTGTACCTGGAGCGACAGGCGCCGCTCGAAGGGACGCAGGATCCGACGCACCTCGACCCGGCCGAGCTCGACCGCGCCGTGCAGGCGGCGACCGCCGGCCTCGGCGTGCAGATCGACTGGGAGACGGCGCGCACGGCGTTCAGACAGATGGCCGGCGTGCCCGTGCGCATCGGCGTGCGCACGTTCGCGGAGACACGCACGCCGTCCGGGACGGCGGACGAGGTCATGCAGGGGACGGCCGCAGGTCGCTGACCGGCCGGAGCTCTACCTGAACCACGTGTCGACGAACGACGCCGTGTTCGACAACGCGTCGATGAACCCGTGCAGCGCGATCACGAGCAGGAAGCTGCGCGTACGGGCCCAGAGCACGCCGAACGCGATCCCGGCGACGCCCTGCGTCGCGACGACATAGGCAAGCGTCGTGCCCACGCCCGGCTGATCGCCGAGGCCCTCGACCGCGCCGGCACCGCGCAGCACGATGCCCGGCGCGTGGGCCAACCCGAACACGATAGCGCCGAGAAACACGCCGGCGATTTCCGATCGCGTCCACGCCGCGAGCCTGCTCTGCAGGTACCAGCGGAAGAAGAATTCCTCGACGATGCCGGCCTCGATCGTCATCCACGCGAAGCAGAACACGCCACCGAGCCAGAGCTCGACATCCGTGTACCCGCTCGTCAGCAGCCGCTTGAACTGCGAGCCCATCAGCGCCTGCACGGCGAACCCCGCGGCGGCCATCACGACGAACGCAATCCACAGCCGTCCGGCCGTCGCCGTCGGTCGTCCGGCCTGCGCCCAGCGAAAGCCACGCGCGTAAAGCACGACGGCCGGCACGGCGACGAAGGCGAGCAGCTTGAGCAGCGTGTTGAGGCTCTCCTCCAGGCGCGGATCCGGATCGCTCGGCAGCAGCGCACCGAGCAGCGCGCCTTTGCAGATCAGGAACACGACGATCCAGGCGAGCAGGGCGAGCAGCAGCGGCCCGTCGTCGGCGCGCCGGGGCGAAGGTTGCCCCGGCACCGGCATCTTTGCCGTCGACGCGAGCGCAACGAGGGGCAGGAACAGGCCGAGGATCAGCAGTGCGCCGACGACGTCTGCGAGCGGTCGGCCGCCCACGACGAGGGCACCCAGCGCGAGCGCATAAACGGCCAGGAAGACCTGGAAATGTCGGTTGCGCAGGAGTCGATGCATGGGCGCGGTATTCTGCGGAGGAATCGACGCTAGTGCGCCACGGCTCGCCGCGCTTCGGACACGGATCGGCGCAGGGCACGCCGCACAAAAGAAAACGCCGCGGAGGTCCGCGGCGTTTCCATTTCGCTCGAAGCGAGGAGAGGGCTGTTACTTGCCCATCGAGCGCTTGAAGGCGCGATCGATCTTCTCGTTGGTCGCGTCGCAGCACGACTGCGAGGCCTGCGCGGCCTGCAGCGCCTGGTTGGCCGTGCTCTGCGCGCTCGAAGCGGCGTTCTGCGCGCTCGAAGCGGCGGCGGCGGCGGCATCGGCCGACTGCTTGGCAGCAGCGGCGTCCGAGGCAGCCTGCTTGGCAGCGGCATTGGCGGCGTCGATGCGGGCCAGCGTGTCCTTGCTGGTGCAGCCGGTGGCGGTGGCAACCATGACGGCAGCGGCGGCCACGGTCAGCGTCTTAACGATCGCAGTCTTCATTGTGTTTATCCTCAGTGAGGGAGTTGGAATCGGGCAAGCCAGATGGCGACTGCGGCCCGCGCTGGGATTTATCTTCCTGTGCGCTGCGCAGCCGAACGGTCAAAAGACTAACCGATTCGCGGTGGATGGTGAAGATTGCGCGACGGGCCGTCGTGTGTGTCGGGCGGCACACATACGACAGATGAACTTGCATCTTGGTGTGAGGTTTGTCTGACAGGCAGGTCGTAATAGCCGCAAATTCAATAGCTTGAGTACCGCCGAAATGGCGCTATTTGAGCTGGCAACGCTGTGCCTGACGTTGCGTGAGCGCCAATGCCTTGCAGTCGGGCGTTGCGGCCCGTGCCCGCTTGCCAGCGCTCGGGCATACCTGTATATAAGCACAGTAACTGTACGTGCATACAGGCAGGGGGAAGCTCCATGGTCGAAGATCTCACGCCGCGCCAGCGCCAGGTGCTCAAGTTCATCCAGGACACCCTGGCCGGGCAGGGGTTGCCGCCCACGCGGGCCGAAATCGCCGACGCATTGGGGTTCAAGTCCGCCAACGCAGCGGAAGAACACCTGCGCGCCCTGCAGCGCAAGGGGGTGCTCGAACTGAGGCCGGGCGCCTCGCGCGGCATCCAGCTCAAGGACTCGCTGCGCGAGCAGATCGGCCTGCCGCTCATCGGCCGCGTCGCCGCGGGCCGCCCGATCCTGGCCGAGGAGAACATCGAGGCCCGTTATCAGATCGACCCGAACCTGTTCCATCCGCGGCCGCACTACCTGCTCAAGGTCAAGGGCATGAGCATGCGCAACGCCGGCATCCTCGACGGCGACCTCGTCGCGGTCCACCGCACGCCCGAGGTGCGCAACCGCCAGATCGTCGTCGCGCGGCTCGAGAACGAGGTGACGGTCAAGCGCTACCGGCAGGACGGCTCCATCGCCTGGCTGTTGCCCGAGAACGAAGAATTCGAGCCCATGCGCATCGACCTGCGCGAGCAGTCGCTCACGATCGAGGGCGTCGTCGTGGGCGTGGTGCGGCAACAAGCACACTGAGGAAGGGTCTAGTGCCTGGTGTCTAGTGTTCAGTAGGAAGCGGCTGCGCCGCGCGCCGACGAAGTCGGCTTCCGACTAACCGCTAGACACTAAACACTAAACACTCGCTTGCATGGCCGCCTCCGTCGAAGAACTGCTGCAGAACAATCCCGCCCGCTTGTGGCGGGCGCGCGAGCAGGGTGCGGCCTCTGCAATGCCGGCTGGGTTGCCCACGGGTTACGCAGCGCTCGATTGCTGCCTGCCAGGCCAGGGATGGCCGCGACAGGGGCTCATCGAAATCCTCTCTGACCAGCGCGGCATCGGCGAACTCCGCCTGCTGATGCCGGCGCTGGCGCAGCTCTGCTCACGTCCGCGCGCCACCGTCCCGGGCAAGGCCCGGCCCGCCGCGGTGCGCGGCGGCGGCTGGGTCGCGTGGGTGTCGCCACCGTACACGCCCTACGCTCCGGCACTCGCATCGTGGGGCATCGACGTCGCACGCATGCTGGTGGTGCACGGCACGGGCGCCACGGAATGGGCGATGGATCAGGCCTTGCGCTCGGAGGCGTGCAGCGCCGTGCTCGGCTGGACCAATCCGCGCGACATGCAGGCGCTGCGACGCCTGCAGCTGGCGGCTGAGCAGTCGCACAGCCTTGCCGTGCTGTTCCGTCCGTTGCAGGCGGGGCTCACGTCGTCGCCGGCCGTGCTGCGGCTCGCCTTGCTCGGCGATCGCCGGGAGGGCACGCAGGTGCGCATCGTGAAGAGCCGCGGAGGGCGTCCCGCCACGGTCAGCCTGGGGCACTGACATGGCCCCGCTCGCGAAACGCCGGGTCGCGCCGGCACTCCGTCCATCACTCTCCGTCCCCGACAAACGTGCACCGGCTGCGCGGCCGCGTCCGCGCGAACTCTGGCTCGCCGTGCACCTGCCGGCCCTGATGCTCGACTCCCTGCGCGACCAGCTTCGCGCGTTGCCGGGCAACCCGCCCGTCGCGGCCGTCGACCTCGAGCGCAACGGGAAAGTCGTGCGCGCCTGCGACGAGGAAGTGCGTGCAGCCGGCGTACACACGGGCATGTCGGTGAACTCGGCGCTGGCGCTGGTGCCCGCGCTGCACGCCGTGGCGCGCGATGCGCGACGCGAGAGGCAGCTGCTCGAAGCCGTGGCGCGTCACGGCCTGCACTTCACGCCACGCGTGAGCCTCGAGCCGCCGGACGACGTGCTGCTCGAGGTGCGCGGCAGCCTGCGCCTGTTCGGAGGCGCGCGGCAGTTGTGTCACCGGCTCGAGCGGGAGATCGGCGAGGCCACGGGAGCCACCGTACGGTTCGCGATCACGCCGTCGCCGCTCGCATCGGCGTGGTTCGCGCGCATGCACGCAGGCGAACGTCCAGTGCTCGTGCGCAGCCGCGAGGAACTCGCGAGCCGCATCGCGCCGCTGCCGCTCGCCTGCACCCGCTGGCCGGAGAAAGTGCTGCAGACCCTCGCCACGATGGGGGTGCGCACCGTCGGAGAGTGCCTGCGCCTGCCGCGGGACGGTTTCGCACGCCGCTTCGGTGCGAACCTGCTCGCGATGCTCGACCGCGCGACCGGCCGGCTGGCGGAGCCGCGCCCGGCCTTCGCGGCGCACGAGAAATTCGCGTTGCGGCGCGACCTCGAGCCCGAGGTCGACGACACGGCACGGCTCGGCCTCGTGCTCGAACCGATGCTCGCCGAACTGTGTCGCTTCCTGCGCGAGCGCAGCCGTGGCGTGCAGGCGATCGAGGTGCAGCTCCGTCACCGTGAGTCGCCGCTCACGCGCGTGCGCCTGCGTTTCGTGCAGCCGGTCGGCGCGCAGCCGCAGCGCATCGGCGCGCTGTTGCGCGAACGGCTGGCGCGGCTCGAATTGCCCGAGCCCGTCCGCAACGTGCGGCTCGTGAGCGGCCCGTTGATCGACCTGCATTCCGACGCGCCCGAGCTGTTCGCGCACGACCGACGCGAATCCGGCGAGAACGTCCCGGAGCTGATCGAGCGGCTGCGGGCGCGGCTCGGTTACGAAGCCGTGCACGGTCTCGCGTGCGTGGCCGAGCACCGTCCCGAGGCCGCGTGGCGCGCGGTTGAAGAGCCCTCACCCGCGCTGCGCGCGACCTCTCCCGCGGCTGCGGGAGAGGGTGAGGGTGAGGGTGAGGGAGCAAGACCGCTCTGGCTGCTCGAGGCGCCGGAACCCTGCGACGCGCGCCACCTCGAGATCGAGGAAGGCCCCGAGTGCATCGAGACCGGCTGGTGGGACGGGCACGACGTGGCCCGCGATTACTACCTCGCGCGCAATCGTCACGGCGCCCGGCTGTGGGTGTTCCGCAATCGCCGCGAGACGGGTCCTGGCGGCTGGTACCTGCACGGCTGGTTCGCCTGACCCGACCTGCCTGTGTACGCCGAGCTGCACTGTCTTTCCAACTTCACGTTCCTGCGCGGCGCCTCGCGCGCGGAGGAACTCGTGGAGCGTTCGGCGCAGCTCGGGTACGCCGCGCTCGCGATCACCGACGAATGCTCCGTGGCAGGCATCGTGCGTGCGCACGTCGCGGCGAGAGATCACGCGCTCCCGCTGATCGTCGGTTCGGAGTTCCGGCTGCAGGACGGATTGCGGTGCGTGCTGCTCGCGCAGGACCGCACGGGCTATGGCCGGCTCTGCCGGTTGATCACGCGCGGCCGTCGCGCCGCGCCGAAAGGACAATATCGTTTGTGTCGGGACGATTTCACTGAAATCGTCGGCGACACAAACGAAGGGGATAGGGGGCAGGGGACCTGTCCCCTATCCCCTGGTCTGCTGTGCCTCTGGCTACCTGGCGCGACGCCCGAGCCCGCCGAGGCCCGGTGGCTCTCGGGTCACTTCCCGACCTGGATCGCCGTCGAACTCCTCACCACGGGACGCGATCGCCGCAGGCTCGAATCGCTGCAGGCGCTGGGGCGTGAACTCGCGCTGCCGCTGGTGGCTGCCGGGGACGTGCACATGCACGCGCGTGGACGTCGTGCGCTGCAGGACGTGCTCACCGCCACCCGGCTCGGCACGACGGTCGAGCGGGCCGGGCTGGGGCTCTACCCGAACGGTGAACGTCACTTGCGCCCGATTGCGCGCATTGCGGAACTGCACCCCCCGGAGCTGCTGCAGGCAACGCTCGACATCGCGGCGTGCTGCACCTTCTCGCTGGACGAGCTCCGCTACGAGTATCCGCGCGAGATCGTGCCGGTGGGACATACGCCGGCGAGCTGGCTGCGCGAACTGACGGAAGAGGGCATTCGCCACCGCTGGCCGCGAGGCGTGCCCGAGGCGACACGCCAGGCCATCGAGCACGAACTGGATCTGATCGCGGAGCTCGCGTACGAACCGTATTTCCTGACCGTGCACGACATCGTGCGCTTCGCGCGCTCGCGCCGCATCCTCTGCCAGGGTCGCGGCTCGGCGGCCAATTCGGCCGTCTGTTTCTGCCTCGGCATCACCGAGGTCGACCCC
>DASSJN010000192.1:0-19059 GCA_035691185.1 Steroidobacteraceae bacterium | reverse complement strand
GTACACACGCGACAACGACGGCTCGTGCGTGTTGCTCGTGCGTGCCGGCGGGCACAGCGCGCTGCTGACCGGCGACATCGAGGCCCGTGCCGAAGCGGAGCTGCTCGATGCCGCGGACCTGCCGGCAATCGACGTGCTGGTGGCGCCGCACCACGGCAGCCGCACCTCGTCGACACCGGAGTTCGTCGCCGCGACGCGACCGGGCTGGGTCGTCTATGCCGTCGGCCATCGCAATCGCTGGAATTTCCCGGCCGATCGCGTCGTGGAGCGCTACCGGCAGGCGGGCGCCCGCGACCTGCGCACGAGTGCGAGCGGCGCGATCACGTTCGAACTCGGAGCGGGGCCGCTCGAGTCGCCCCGCGAGTGGCGACGCGATCGACCGCGGCCCTGGCGCGATCCCTGATTCGTGCCCGTCGCCGGGGCAGGGGCCATGCAGTATCATCCCCGTGCCAATTCTCGCGGGTGCAGGGACTCCAGCGACTTCATGTTCGAAATCGTCAAGGCCGGCGGCATCGTCATGGTGCCGCTCATCCTGTGCTCCATCCTCGCGGTCGCCATCACGCTCGAGCGGCTCTGGACGCTGCGCGGCCAGCGCGTCGTCCCCGAGGAACTCGCGGACAAGGTCTGGCGGTGGGTCGAGAACCGCACGCTCTCCGACAAGCAGATCACGGCGCTGCAGCAGCACTCGCCGCTCGGCAAGGTGCTCGCCGCGGGGCTCGCCAATCGCCACCGCGACCGCGTGCTGATGGTCGAGGCCATCGAGGACGCGGGACGTCATGTCGCGCACGAGCTCGAACGCTACCTGGGCGCGCTGTCGACGATCGCGGCAATCTCCCCGCTGCTCGGCCTGCTCGGCACGGTCACGGGCATGATCCGCACGTTCAAGGCCATCACGGTGGCCGGCGTCGGCAACCCTTCGGCCATGGCGGGCGGCATCGCCGAGGCGCTGATCACGACCGCCGCGGGCCTGATCATCGCGATCCCGGCGCTCGTCGCGTTTCGCTACCTGCGTGCGCGCGTCGACGGCCACGTGATCGAGATGGAAAAGGAATCGCTCAAGCTCGTCGCCGCGATCGACCGCGCCAGCGCGACGCGCCCGGCGGCGGCCGCGGAACTCGCTGCGCTGCAGGGTGGCGTCGATCCGCAGGAAGCCGTCGCTTGAAGTTCCAGCAGCGCCGCCACGCGGACGAGGAACTCAACATGACGTCGTTGATCGACGTCGTGCTGCTGCTGCTGATCTTCTTCATGATGTCCACCCGGTTCATCGACGAAGCACGGCTGCAGGTGCGCCTGCCCGAGGCGGGCATCCAGCCGGACGAGGCGGCGCTCCGCGAGACGGTCGAGATCGAGGTGACGGCGGAGGGTGGCTACCGCGTGGGCGGGCGCGACCTCGTCAACAACAGTCCCGACACGCTGGCGACCGCGCTCGCGGCCGGGACGGGTGGCGACCGGGCCCAGGTCATCACGATCCGCGCCGATGGCCGTGCCGTGCACCAGTCGGTCGTCACGGCGATGGATGTCGCCGGGCGTCTCGGCTACGCCCGAATCAACATCGCCACGGTCCACGATGGGTCGCGAAGCCGATAGGCGCATCGACCTGAAGATGCCGCGCGGGGCCATGCAGACGTACCGGCGCCTGCTCGGCTACCTGCGGCCGCACAAGGGCATGTTCGCCGTGGGCGTGCTCGGCATGACGCTCTTCGCCGCCACCGACGCGGGCTGGGCGGCCTTCGTGAAGTTCTTCCTCGACGGCACGTTCGTGGACAAGGACCCGCGCATGGTGTGGCTCGTGCCGGTCGCGCTCGTGGGCCTGTTCGTCCTGCGCGGCGTCAGCGACTTCATGCAGACCTACTGCCCGGGGTACGTCGGGCGGCGTGTCGTCAAGACGCTCCGCGCGCAGATCTTCGACCGCTACGTGCACCTGCCGGTCGCGTACTTCGACCGCAATCCCTCGGGCATGCTGCTCTCGAAGCTCACGTACAACACCGAGCAGGTCGCCAACGCCACGACGGATTCGGTCACGGTGTTCATCCGCGACTCGCTGACGATCCTCGGCCTGGTCGGCTACCTGCTGTACATGAACCCGCGGCTCACACTGTTCAGCCTGATCGTGGGCCCGCTGATCGCGGCGCTGATCCGGCGCATCAACCAGCTGTTCCGTCGCTACAGCCGCCGGATCCAGCACTCGATGGGCGACGTGACGCGCGTCGCCAAGGAGGCGATCGAGGCGCCGCGCGTGATCCGCGTGTTCAACGCGCAGGAGTACGAAGCGCGCATGTTCGACGAGGTGATCGAGCACAACCGGCGGTCGCACATGAAGCTGATGCTGACCAAGGGGCTCAGCAATCCCATCGTGCAGACCATCGCCGCGACGGGCCTCGCCGGCGTGCTCTACCTCGCGACGGTCGACGCGATCGCAGGACGCATGACGGTCGGTGAGTTCACCTCGTTCATCGCCGCGCTGATGCTGATCACGGCGCCGCTGCGTCGCCTGGTCAACGTCGCGGGCCCGCTGCAGCAGGGCATCGCCGCCGCGCAGAGCATCTTCGACGTGCTCGACACGCCCGTCGAGAACGTGGGCGGCGGCCATCGGGTGGCTCGTGCGCGCGGGGAGGTCGAGTATCGCGACGTCGGGTTCCAGTACCCGGCGTCGACCGATCCCGTGCTGCACGGCGTGAGCCTGCACGCGCGACCGGGCGAGACGATCGCGATCGTGGGGCGCTCCGGGAGCGGCAAGTCCACGCTGGTCGGGCTGCTGCCGCGGTTCTACGACGCGACGAGCGGCCAGGTGCTCGTCGACGGCGTCGACGTGCGCGAATACGCGCTGGACGCACTGCGTGGCCAGATGAGCCTCGTGAGCCAGGACGTGGTGCTGTTCAACGACACGATCCGCAGCAACATCGCGTCCGGGCACCCCGCCGATGCCTCGCAGATCGATGCGGCGGCGCGCGCCGCACGCGTCACGGAGTTCTCGGACCAGTTCCCGCTCGGTCTCGACACGGTCGTCGGGGATCGCGGCGCGCTGCTCTCCGGCGGCCAGCGGCAACGCATCGCGATCGCGCGCGCGCTGCTGCGGAACACGCCCATCCTGATCCTGGACGAAGCGACCTCGGCGCTCGACACCGAGCTCGAACGCGAGGTCCAGCAGCAACTCGAGGCGCTGATGGCGAATCGCACGACGCTCGTGATCGCGCACCGGCTCTCCACCGTGGAGAAGGCGGACCGCATCCTCGTCGTGGAAGCGGGCAGGGTGATCGAATCCGGCCCGCACCAGGAACTGGTGGCCCGCGGCGGCCAGTACTCGGTGCTGCACCGATTGCAGTTCAGCGAGTGAACGCCATGTCCCTCGAGGCGGGGATGCAGCGCCTCTGGTACGGCCCGGCATGGCGCACCCTGCCGCTGTGGCCGTTCGCGTTGCTCTTTCGCTTCGTGGTGGCGCTGCGTCGCACCCTGTATCGGTCGGGCCTGCTGCGCTCGCAGGAGGCCGGCGTGCCGGTGGTCGTCGTCGGAAACGTCACGGTCGGGGGCACCGGCAAGACACCCGTCGCCGCGTGGCTGGCGCGGCAACTGGGCCTGCGAGGCCTGCGGGTCGGCGTCGTGCTGCGCGGCTATCGCGGCAGCCATCGAGGGTCGCCGAAAACCGTCGAATTGTCGGACAATCCGGCGATCGTGGGCGACGAGGCGCTGCTTCATGCGCGCCGCGGTGTGCACGCCGTCGTGATCGGCGCGGATCGCGTCGCCGCCGCGAGGCAGGCCGGCCGACAGGGTGCCGAGATCGTCGTCTGCGACGACGGCTTGCAGCACCTGCGTCTGGCACGCGACTACGAGATCGCGGTCATCGATTCCGCGCGCAGGCTCGGCAACGGCTGGACGTTGCCTGCCGGGCCGTTGCGCGAGCCCGCGGTGCGACTCGAGGCCGTGAACGCGGTGATCGCGACGCAACGTCGCTCGGGCACGGCGGCGTCCGAATTGTCGCTGCGCGGACCGATGCAACTCACGGCGCGACTAAGCTTAGGGCCGGCGATCAACCTCGTGACCGGCGAGCGCCAGCCACTGGAGTCATTCCCGCGGTCGGTCCGCCTGCACGCGGCGGCCGGCGTGGGGCATCCTGCGGCGTTCTTTGCCGCGCTGCGCGACGCCGGCCTCTCGATCGTCGAGCACGCGCTCGCCGACCACGCGGCGCTCGATCCCGCAGCGCTGCCGTTCCCGGCGGACGCGAGCGTCCTGATGACCGAGAAGGATGCCGTAAAATGCCGCCAGTTCGCACGACCCGGCTGGTGGTGGGTCGACCTCGACGTCGAGGTCGATCGCGCCGAGGCCGAGGCCTTGCTCGCGTCGATCCTGGAACGCACGGGGCTTGCTCGTGCGGGAGTTCCCCTTGGATAACAAGCTACTCGACATCCTCGCGTGTCCCCTCTGCAAGGGGCCGCTGCAGTGGCGCCGGGACCAGGATTGCCTGGTGTGTCGCGCCGACCGCCTCGCGTTCCCGGTCCGTGACGGCATTCCCGTCATGCTCGAGGACGAGGCGCGGGCGCTGAATTCGGACGACCCGCTGCTGGCCGACTGACCGGGTCGCGGCCGTGACTTTCCACGTCGTCATCCCCGCGCGTTACGCATCGACGCGCCTGCCGGGCAAGCCGCTGCTCGACATCGGCGGCCGACCGATGATCCAGCGCGTGGTCGAGCAGGCGGCAGCCAGTGGCGCCGACGAGGTCGTCGTCGCGACGGACGACGAGCGCATCGCGCGAGTCGTCAGCGATCCGCGCCGGCCGTCGTACCGCGTGGCGGTGATGACCGACCCGGACCTGCCGTCGGGCACGGACCGCGTTGCCGCCGTGGCGCGGGAACGGGGCTGGGACGATGCGACGGTCGTCGTGAACGTGCAGGGCGATGAACCGTTCGTGCCGTCCGCGTTGATCGACCAGGCGGCGGCGCTGCTCGAGCGCGACAGGGGGGCAGCCATTGCGACGCTGGCGACGCCGGTCGAGTCGCTGCAGGAGTTCCTGGATCCGAACGTGGTCAAGGTCGTCGTGGCGGAGGACGGCGCGGCGTTGTATTTCAGCCGCGCGCCGATTCCCTGGTCGCGCGACGGGGCGACCGCCGGCCTCGCGAGCCAGCTGCGCTTCGACGGCGCGATGCGCCACGTGGGCATGTATGCCTACCGCGTCGGCGCGCTGAAGCGCATCACCGCGCTGGCGCCCTCGAGCCTGGAGCAGTGCGAGAAGCTCGAACAACTGCGCGCGCTGCAAGCCGGGTTGCGCGTCGTCGTCGGCGTCTGCGACGTGCCGCCGGGCCCTGGAGTCGACACCGCCGGGGACCTCGAACGCGCCCGCGCGCGCGCGGCCGGAGCTGCCGGAGTCCAAGCATGAACCAGCCGTTCCTCGTCCTGATGGGCGTCACTCTGACCCCGTGGAAACTGGTCGGGTACCTGGGCGTGGCGCTGTTCGCCGGGCGCTGGTTCGTGCAGCTCTACTACTCGCGCAAGCTCGGCAAGCCAGTCGTGCCGACGGTGTTCTGGCTCATGAGCATCTCGGGCAGCCTGCTGTTACTGACCTACTTCACGTTCGGCAAGAACGACTCGGTGGGTATTCTCTCCAACCTGTTCCCCGCCGGCGTCGCCGCATATAACCTGTACCTCGATCTGGCGCACAAACGCAGCCGCCGCGAGGCGAGCGCGTGATCGTCGCCGCGACTGCTGCCTTACGTCCGAGGGCCACGAGCACGGCTGACCGTGCCGAGGCCGCGCACGCGCATCGAAGGGAGGGGATTCCGATGGTCCGCACTCGCTTGCTCGCAGCCACCCGATTGGCCTGGCTCGCCGTGATCGCATTCCTGCCGGCGGGATCGATGGCCACCGGCGGCGACGTGGCCTCCGCAAGCCTCGCGCAGCCCCCGCCGGCCGCCGGCCACTGGATCCTTCAGTCGACCGGTGGCAAGCATGGCGACGCGTGGATTTGGACGCTGCCCGACGGCTCTCGCGTGGTCCGCGAATCGATGAATCTGCGCGGGCAGGTCTACGACCAGGAAGCGAAAAGCGTCCTCGGCCGCGACGGCATGCCGTCGAAATTCGCGATCCGCGGCGTGACGCCCCAGGGCGATGCGACGGAGATCTTCGAGGTGACCGACGGCGAAGCCCGTTGGACGAGCCCGATCGACCAGGGCCGGGCGTCCTACGCTTCGCCGGCGTACTACGTTGCACAGGGCGGGCCGTTCTCGCTCATCGGCTGGATGGTCGAGCGGCTGCTTGCGACTCCCGACAAACACCTGCCGCTGTTGCCGGGTGGCCTGGCGCGGGCGGAGTTGCTCACCAGCGTCGAGGTCGGCACGGGCGCCACGAGGCAGACCGTGACCGCGTGGGCGATCAGCGGCCTGAGCGGCACGCCGCTGCCGGTCTGGGTCGACGAGAAGAACCGCTTCTTCGCAGCCGCAGGCATCATCTCGCTGCTGCCCGAAGCCTACGCCACCGAACAGAAAAAGCTGATCGATGCACAGACGATGGCGCTTGCGAAACAGTCTGCGGCGCTGGCGCGCTCGCTGCCGGAGAAGTTGACCGGCCCCGTTGCCTTCACGAACGTGCGGATCTTCGATGCGGAAGGCCGTCGCTTCATCGACGAGCAGACGGTGGTGGTCGAAGGTACGAAGATCACGAGCGTCGGCCCGGCCGCGGCCACGGACCTGCCCGCGCGTGCGCGCGTGATCGAGGGTCGCGGCCGCACCTTGCTGCCCGGGTTGTGGGACGTACACATGCACGCGGGCGACGACTACACGGGGCCGCAGGAACTCTCGCTCGGCGTCACCTCGGTGCGTGACCCCGGCAACGACGACACCATGACCTTGGATCGCCGTGCTCGCGCCGCGAAAGGAGAGTTGCTGTTTCCGACGGTGTACGCGTCGTCGCTGATCGACGGCAAGGGCCCGTACACGGCGCAGGTGGCCAACGTGGCTACGAGCGAGGCGGAGGCCCTCGCACTCGTGCGCCAGGCCAAGGCGAACGGCTTCGCCGGCGTCAAATTCTACGGCACGTTCGACCATGCGTGGCTCAGGCCCGCGGTCGACGAGGCCAGGCGACTCGGGCTGCACGTGCATGGGCACGTGCCGCGGGGCCTGCGACCGACGGAGGCCATCGATGCCGGGTACCAGGAAGTCACGCACATCAACTGGATCGTGATGCAAGCGATGCCCGATGCGGTGATCCAGCAGTCGAACGGCATCCAGCGGTTCGAAGGTCCGGGACGTTACGCGAAGGACGTCGATCTCGACGCGCCGGCGATCAAGGACCTGCTGCGGACGATGGCCTCGAAGGGGATCTACAGCGACCCCACGATGGTCGCGTTCGAGTCGCTGTACGTGCCTGACGCCGGCGACCTGTCGCCGTCCTATGCGCCGTTCCAGGGAACGCTGCCGCCTGCCACGGAGCGGTTGTTTCGCCTGGGCGGCTTCCAGGTGCCGAAGGACCTCACGCGGGCGGATTACCGCGCGAGCTGGGCCAGAATGATGGGCCTGCTGCGCAAGATGCACGAGGCGGGCGTTCCAATCGTGGCCGGCACCGACGGCTACGGCATCGAGATCGTGCATGAACTGGAGCTGTACCAGCAGGCGGGCATGTCACCGGCCGAGGCGCTCGCGGCCGCGACGATCGTTCCGGCCACGCTCGTCGGCCAGCAAGACGTCACGGGCTCCATACGGGCCGGCAAGCGGGCCGATCTGGTCCTGGTCGAAGGTGACCCGTCCCGTCGCCTGGGCGACCTGCGCCAGACACGGTGGGTGATGCTCGAGGGCTTGTTGCTCGACGCCGATGCGCTGCGCGCCGCGGCCGGCTTTTCGGGGCGTCCGAAATAGTCGGCGCGAGCGGCTCAGTTCCCCGGCGGGAAAAAGGACGGACCGTCACGGCTTTTTCAGCCGCAGCGTCGCACGTGCCGTGCGCTCCGGCGGCAGCAGTGGACGCACCTCGGCGGCGGTCAGGTTGCGCCACCGGCCGATCGGCAGGTCGCCGAGCTGGATGTGCATGATGCGCACGCGCTGCAGCCTGCGCACGGTGTAATCGAAATGTTCGCACATGCGCCGGATCTGGCGATTGAGCCCCTGCGTCAGCACGATCCGGAATGTGTTGCGACCCACCTGTCGCACCTTGCACGGATTCGTCACGGTGCCCAGGATCGGCACGCCGCGCCCCATGCCCTCGAGGAATTCCGGCGTCAGCGGGCGGTCGACCGACACGATGTATTCCTTCTCGTGCTCGTGCTCGGCGCGCAGCACGCGGTTGACGATGTCCCCGTCGTTCGTGAGCAGGATCAGGCCTTCGGAATCCTTGTCGAGTCGGCCGATCGGGAAGATGCGCTCGCGGTGACCGACGAAGTCGACGATGTTGCCGGGCACGTCGCGGTCGGTCGTGCACTCGATGCCGACCGGCTTGTTGAGGGCGAGGTAGAGGCGACGTGGTTTCGCGGCGATCGGCCTGCCGTCGAGCAGCACCTCGTCGCCCTCGTCGACCTGCGTTCCCAGCACGGCCGTCGCACCGTTGACCTGGACGCGGCCCGCTTCGATCCACGCATCCGCCTCACGACGCGAGCAGATGCCGGTCTCGCTCAGGAACTTGTTGAGGCGCACGGCGCGTGCTCGCTCAGCCGCCCGAGCGACGCACCGTGTAACCGAGTTTGCCGAGTTCCTCCACGAGCAGGTCGCGGTGGTCGCCCTGGATCTCGATCACGCCTGCATCGACGGTGCCGCCGGAGCCGCAGCGCTTCTTGAGCCGCGTGGCCAGTTCGGCGAGCGCATCCCCCGCGAGCGGAACGCCCCGGACGACCGTCACGCCCTTGCCCTTGCGACCCTTCGTTTCGCGACCGACGCGGACGATGCGGTCTCCGACCGCCGCCGCGGGTCGTGCAGCCGTGCTGCGACGACAGCGACACTCGGCCAGCGCCCGGCCGCACTCGGGACAGCGGCGGCCGGGGCCCGTGGAATAGACGATGCGATTCGAGTTCATGAGGACAGGAACAGTGACCTGGCGCCGCAAGTGTACCCGGGCCGTGGGCAGCCCGGAGTCGACGAACCGCGCTGGCGGTTCGACCAGACGAGCCGGCCGCAAAGGCGGGGCTGCTAGAGTGCCGCGATGAGCCAGACCCGCATCGAGCACGTCGCCTTGTGGACGGACGACCTTGATCGGCTCGCGTCGTTCTACGAGCTCTATTTCGGCGCGCGAGTCGGACCGCCCTACCGCAACGACGCCACGGGGTTCGAATCCCGCTTCCTCGAATTCACCGGCGGGACCCGGATCGAGTTGATGAGGACGACCCGGCTGCAGCCGCTGCCGCTGCCCGCAGGCGCCCAACGCATGGGTCTCACGCACCTGGCGCTCGCCGTCGGCGCGGACGGCGAGGTGGATGCGTTGACCGCGCGCCTGCGCAGCGACGGTTACGAGGTGCTCGACGGCCCGCGGCGCACCGGCGACGGCTATTATGAGAGCGTCGTGCTCGACCCCGACGGCAATCGGTTGGAATTGACCGGGGGCTGACCGCACGCAGCACATACGAGGCTCGGCCAGGTAGACCAGGGAGGGCAGCACCGATGGCCACGACGCAGATCTTCGTCAACCTGCCGGTCAAGGACCTCGACCGGTCGAGGAATTTCTTCGCCAGCCTCGGGTATCGGTTCGACCCGCAGTTCACGAACCAGGACGCCGCGTGCATGGTGGTCGAGGAGGGCATCTACGTGACGCTGCTGACCGAGGGGTTCTTCCGCACTTTTGCGCCGGGCAAGCAGATCTGCGATGCACGCAACAGCGCGGAGGTGCTCGTCTGCCTCACCTGCCCGTCGCGTGAACACGTCGACGACCTGGTGCGCAAGGCGGTCGCCGGCGGCGGGTCGATCCCGCGACCCGCGCAGGATCACGGGTTCATGTACGGCCACGCTTACGAGGACCTCGACGGCCACATCTGGCAATTGATCGCGATGACCCCGCCCGAGCAGGAGTCGAAGCAGGCATGAGCGCGGCAGAGCAGACCAGGACGCAACCGACGGTTTTGGAATCGGAACGACTGCGCCTGCGTCACGTCGGCGACGACGACGCACCGTTCATCCTCGGCTTGCTCAACGACCCGGGCTGGCTGCGATACATCGGCGACCGCGGCGTGCGGACGCTCGACGACGCCCGCCGCTACGTCGCGGAGGGGCCGCGCAGGATGTACGCCGATCACGGTTACGGGCTGTTCCTGGTGGAGCGCAAGGACGATGGCGTCCCGCTCGGCCTGTGCGGCCTGATCCGTCGCGACACGTTGCCGGACGTCGACATCGGATTCGCGCTCGCTTCGAAGTTCAGGGGGCAGGGCTACGCATTCGAAGCCGCCGCGGCGACGCTGCGGTATGCCCGCGAAGTGCACAAGCTGACGCGCGTCGTGGCGATCGCGATGCCCGAGAACGTGGCGTCGAACCGGCTGCTGCAACGCCTGGGACTGCGCTTCGAGCGGACGATCGAGTTCGGCCCGGACGAGCGGCGCGAGACCTTGAACTATTACGGCACGACCGCGGCGTTCGCGATGGACGCGGAGAACGTACATGCCGTGGACGAGTCGCTCTGGACCTCCGGCCAGCTGTCGGTCGAGGACATCGGGCGGCTGCCGGCGCTCGGCGTCGAGGCCGTCGTCAACCTGGCACTGCCCACATCGTCGAACGCCGTGCCGGGCGAGGCCGACGCAGTGACGGCGCTCGGCGTGTCGTACGTGCAGATCCCGGTGCCATGGGAGAGGCCCGCACTGGGGCACCTGCAACAGTTCTTCGGCGTCATGGATGCGTTCGCGGGCCGCAAGGTCTGGGTGCACTGCGCGAAGAACATGCGCGTCTCCGCGTTCGTCTACCTTTATCGCCGTCTGCGCCGCGGCGAACCGGAACAGGCCGCACGCCATCCCATGGCGGACGTGTGGGAGCCGAACGAGACCTGGCGCGCCTTCATCGACGCGGCGCTGCGGGAGCACGCCAGTGGCTGACCGGCTGTCCGCTGCTCTGGTTCGCTCCGCCTACGCGCAGTGAGGTCTTCGTCCCGCAGCGGCCGCACGGCGGATCGTCGATAACGCTCCTCGACCCTGCACGCGACCAGGAACGAAGGGTCCTTCTCGCAGGATACTTCGCCGGGCGCGCTCCGGTGCCACTCGTGGCGACTGCCATCGAGGCCGCTCCGGATCGCACCGGCGAAGACCCACTGCGTTTCTCGACGTCGATCAACCGACGCTAAGATGGCGGGGTCCCACGAACGGACCCGATCGATGCGCGTGCTTTTCGTCTGCATGGGCAACATCTGTCGCTCGCCCACCGCGGAGGCGGTGTTCCGGGAGTACGTGCGGCGCCACGCGCCCGAACTCGAGGTCGAGATCGATTCGGCCGGGACGCACGACTATCACATCGGCGAACCACCCGACTCGCGGGCGCGGCGCGCGGCGGCCGGCCGCGGCCTCGACATCAGCGGGTTGCGCGCGCGCCAGGTCGAGCAGGCGGACTTCGAACGCTTCGACCTGATCCTCGCCATGGACCGCAGCAACCGGGCGGCGCTGATCGCGCGCAGTCCGCCGGCGTATCGCTCGCGCGTCCGACTGCTGCTCGAATTCGCCGAGGCCGCCGGTCGCGAGGACGTGCCCGATCCCTATTACGGCGGCGCCCAGGGATTCGACGAGGTTCTGGACCTGGTCGAGGAGGCCGCCGCGGGGCTCCTGGCGGAGATTCGCCGCCGCGGCGTTCCGTAGACACGCGCGGCCGCTCGTCCTGCGGCGCGCGCAGCGCGCCCACGTGCTTGAGCGACGCGGTCCGTGGCCGGGACCGACGGACGGACGTGGTCAGTCGCGCTTGCCCTTGCCCTGGCCGTGCCCCTTCCCGTTACCCGGGCCGTCGCCGCGTGACGCATGGGCGTGACGAGGTGCGTAGTGGTCCTGGTACCAGTCCTCGCGCACGAAGTAGACGGGCCGGCCGCAGGCGCCGTATGCGGCGCAGTGCTTGCTCCACTTCTTTTCCTGGCCCGGCGGCACGTGCAGGTAGATCGGCTCGACGTAGACCACTCTCGCCGGACGGTGCACCCAGACCGGCTGGGCATAGATCACCGTGGGTCGCGGGAGGTCCCCGATGTTGATCTGGCCATAGAAGCCCGGCTGGCTGATGCCGATCGAAGCACTGACGTCGCCGGCCAGCGCCGGCGCCGCTGCCACTGTCGCGATGATGGCGAATAGTGCGCGAGTCATCGATGCTCTCTCCTCAATCGCCCACCGCGGGCCCTGGTGCCTCGCATCGTAGGGATCGCGCGGCGCAAGTCGCGTTCTCGCAGCCGAAACTGTGAACGGGTGCGCGAGTTCTGGCCGCAACGCGACAGTTTGGTACCCTGAATCGAATGCCGGCCGCGGCGCGCAGCGCCACCCTGTGCGCCACAGGTCCTCGTTCAGGAGTAGCACCTCGCCATGCAGACCCGCGCTCGCTCGCTCCTCGCCGGCGTCGCATTGCTGTCGATCGCCGTCGTTCATGGAATGGCGGCTGCCGCGACAGCCAGTCCCGCCTCCGGCCAGCGGTCCGCCGCCGCGCTGCCCGCGCTGACGTTCGACCGCATCCTGCGCTACCACGAGTTGACGCGGCTGCTGCAGGGCTGGGCCGCCGCGCGGCCGGCGCTCGTGCAGCTCGAATCGATCGGTCGCACGCCGGAAGGCCGCGAACTCTGGTTCCTCACCATCACGAACACGGGGACGGGGCCGGCTGCGGAAAAGCCCGCGCTGCTCGTCGACGGACACATGCATGCGATCGAGGGGCCGGGCAACGTCGCCGCGCTCAACTTCGCCTGGACCCTGCTGCGCGACTACGGTACGGACGAGCGAGTGACGCGACTGCTCGACACGCGCACGATCTACGTGTTGCCGCGCCTGACGCCCGATGGGGTCGAGGTCGTGCTGCGCGACAAGCGCATCGTCCGGTCCGCGATTCGTCCGGCGCAAGGAGAGGTCGCGCCGGACGGGCTGCGCATGCGCGACCTCGACGGCGACGGCCGCATCGTGTTCATGCGCTACCGCGACCCGCGCGGGCCCTGGAAGGCGCATGCGACGGAAGCGCGCCTGCTCGTCCCGCGCGCGCCGGCCGACACGCAAGGCGAATTCTGGCGCGTCGTGCCCGAAGGCGAGATCGAGGGTTACGACGGGACGAACATCGCGGTGCCGCCTGCGCTCGCCGGCATCGACTTCGGCGTGCACTTTCCGGACGCGCGCGAGCCGGCGCCACAGAACACGGCGACCGGGCCCGACCCGGCGCGCGCCCCGGAAGTCGCGGCATACGCGGCGGCGATCCTCGCCCGGCCCAACATCGTCACGCACGTGTCGTGCCACAGCTTCGGCGGCGGCATCCTGATGCCGCCGGTCAACGCCGACGAGCACATGCCGCAGCCTGACCGGCTCGCGTACGACACGCTCGCGGCCAGGGGTGCGGAGCTGACGACGTACGATCCGATGACTTACCTGCACCTGCGCGGCGGCCAGGAACTCGACGTTCACATCCCGACGGAGATCGGCTGGCTCTACAACCGCCTCGGCATCTACGCGTTCATCACCGAATTCTGGAACCCGTTGCGGGCCGCCGGCATCGAGCTCGAGGGCCCGATGTCGTTGTGGCTCGGTGGCCAGCACCCGGTCGAGGACGACCTGAAGCTGCTGCGCTGGAACGATACCGAACTGCAGGGGCGCGGCTTCGTGCCGTGGCATGCGTTCCAGCATCCCCAGCTCGGCGCCGTCGAGATCGGCGGCTGGGACAAGGTGAACTTCTGGTACAACGCTCCCTTCGCGCGGCTGCGGCAGGAGGTAGCGCCGCACGCAGCGTGGCTCACCGAGCTGGCGCTCGCATCGCCGCGGCTCGAGCTGCGTTCCGTGGCTGCGACACCGATCGGTGAGCAGCGCTGGCGGGTCCGCGCCGTACTGCAGAATACAGGATGGCTGCCGACGAACGGCTCGCAACGTGCCCTCGATGTCAAGGCCGTCGGCGGGATCGTGACGGAGATTGCGTTGCCGCAGGGTGCGCGACTCATCGAAGGCGAACGCGTTCGCGACGCGGGGCAGCTCGTCGGCCTGAGCGAACAGCACTCGTTGTCCACCTGGTGGAGCTACGCACCCGGCACGCCCGACCTCGCGACGGTCGATTGGGTGGTCGAGGCTGCTGACGGGGCGAAGCTCGGCGTCGTGGCGCGTCACGCGCGCGCGGGCGTCGCTCGCGCGCAAGTCGTCCTGCGTCTCCAGGGAAGCGACGAGTCAATTGACACCACAATCGCGCAGCGCTAGATTCGAGCCATGTCTACACGCGTTCAATTCGCAATGAACTGCTCCATGATCCGCTGCAGCATCGGCGGGCCATCGTGGTCGTGCGTCTTGTAGAGCCGAGACATACCGATTCCAACGAGGGCCCCGCCGGCGACGGACGGGGCCCTTGGTTTTTCAGGGCGCCCCGCGTGTTTGGACCGCTGGGAGGGCGTCATGGGCAAACGACATCGTCGAGGACGCGCAACGCGACTCGATGCGTTGCGCCCGGACGTCCACGAGACCGCCCCGGGGGTCGCGCGCCAGGGCGATGCGCCGGTGTACCGCGCGAGCGGTACTGCGAGTCGGAACCCGCTCGAAGTTCACACGCGTTTGGCCACCGTGCGACCTTCGCGGAGCGCGGCTGCGTCTGTCCTCAGCTGGGAGCAGGTGCGACGCCGTAATGTCGGTCAGTGGGGCGTGTTGTACGCGACGGGCGCATGGGGCTTTCTTCAGGGCCTCGGCTACCTGACCGAGCTGTTTGGCTGGCCGAACGAACTGCCGCGCGTCGTAGCGCTGGCACTGCTGGCCGGGTTGCCCGAAGTACTCGTGGTCGCGTGGTTTCATGGCGATCGCGGTGACCAGGGGGTGACCGGAACCGAACTCGCGCTGATAACGCTGCTGTTCCTGCTCGGAGGTGGACTCTTCTGGGTGTACCAGCACGCAGGCGGCACCGTCGACGGCAATGCGGTCGAGCACGCTCGAGCCGGCCCATCAGGTGATGTCGACCGACGCCCCGTGGTCGCAGTGTTGCCGTTCGAAAACCGCAGTGACCAGGCCGCGGATGCGCACTTCGTGGACGGCGTCCACGATGACCTGCTCACGCAGCTCACGAAGGCGGGCTCATTGAGGGTCGTCGCGCGCACTTCGGTCGCGCCTTACCGAGGATCGAGGCAGTCGACGCAGCAGATAGCGACGGCACTTGGTGCGACGATGCTGGTGGAGGGCGGGGTGCAGCGATCAGGTGGCCGGGTCCGTGTCACGGTGCAACTGGTTGATGGCAGCACCGCGGTGCATCTGTGGGCAGAGCACTATGACCGGGATCTGTCGGCAACGAACGCGCTCGAAGTGCAGCGCGAGCTGGGCGTTGCGGTCAGCGACGCCCTGGAGAACGTGCTGACCGGCGATCAGGAACCTGCGGGCGGGCCTCAGGCCGATCCGCACGCTGCGCCAGGACTTGCAGTGGGGGACCGGGACTTGAAACCTAAGCACCGGCTTTGGGCCGAGACCCGTCGTTCCACGGTCGGCTTCAAGCCGACTCGCGGCGGACGAACGTATACTCGCGAATCCGGCAGATCCTGGTGTGGCGCAGGGAGGCGGATGGCGCCTGGCGAATTGCGATGGAGGCTTTCCTGCCGCTCGAGGCGGGCAAGTAGGGCCATGCGCGAGTAAGCGCCGCGCATGATGATCACTACGCCACGTCTCGTGCTGCGCAGGCCCGAGCCGAACGACGCCCATGCGGTCTTTCAGCGATACTCCAGCGACCGCGTCGCACTCAAGTATGTCGGCTGGCCTGCGCACGATTCGGAAGCCGCCACACGTTCCTTTCTCGCTTTCAGCGACGCGGAGTGGCGAAAGTGGCCCGCCGGTCCTCTCCTGATCCTCTCACGTGCCGAGGGGCGTCTGCTCGGCAGCACAGGACTCGCGTTCGAGACGACCGATACCGCGTCTACCGGCTATGTCCTCGCCTCGGACGCCTGGGGCCAGGGCTACGCTACAGAAGCCCTCGACGCCGTTGTTGCGCTTGCCGGCGCATTGGGAGTCAGGCGGCTCACGGCGCTCTGCCACGCAGAACACCACGCATCAGCTCGTGTACTCGAGAAGGCCGGCTTCACGCGGGAGGCCTGGCTTGCGTCGCACACGGTGTTCCCGAACCTGGGCGTGCTCGACCCTCAGCCCGTGCTGCTCTACGCCATTCAACCGGCTCGCCATCATGTCCAGGCCTGACCACCCATCCCCTCCGAACCGGCGCCCGGAGGGGATGAGCACGGCGAGCCTCCGCTAAGGCTCGTTGCGTGGCGTCTCCGCGTCGGTCGGCGGCGTCGGCGTCCACTCGCGCGGTTCGGCCGCCGTGGCGGTCGGCACCGGCGCGGGAGGCGCCGCGGCCTCGCGGGGAGGCGAGGGCGGCGAACTGACGGTCACCGCAGCCGGGGGCGGTGCGGGCCGGTCGAAGTCGAACGACCGCGACTCGGGCTCGCGCGGCGACAGCGGCGACGGGGACATGTCACCCGACGCAGGCGCGGACGCGCTCGGCGCGGGAGCGCTCGATGCCTCGTACGCGCGCGGTGCACTCACGGGCTCACCGAAATCGCGCGGCGCTTCGAGGGTTACCGTGTCGTCGTCGACGCCGCCGCCGTCGGCCAGCGAGCCCGCGGCGCCGCCCGCGGCGCCGAAGCCTTCACCAGTGCCTTCGCCGCGACCACCGCGACGACGGCGACCACCGCGACGGGAGCGACGCCCGCCGCGTTCGCCCCGCTCACCTTCGGTTCGATCCTGGCGCGGCGGCTGCTGCTGTCCTCCGGCCGGAGCGCCCGACGCTTCGACCACGCCGACCTCGCTTGTCGCAACGGCGGAAACGGGCGTCATCGCAGCCGCAGCGATCGTTTCGCGCGCCTCCGACGCCTCGCGTGGTGGCCGCGGCTCACGCTGTTCGCGGGGCTCCCGGGTGTCGCGTGGTTCACGTGCTTCACGGTGTTCGCGCGGCGGCCGCTGCGGCTGCTGCGGTTGCTGCGGCTGCTGCTGCGAACGCTGGCCCTGCTGGCCCTCGCGCCGTTCGCCGCCGCGACCCTGGCCATCGCCCTGGCCGCCGCCGTCGCGGCGCCCGCCACGTTCGTCGCGACGCTGCTGTTGTGGCTGCTGCTGCTGCTGGCGACCCTGCTGTTGTTCCTCGCGACCACGGCCTTGCTGCCCGTCGCGGCGCGCATCCCGTCGGTGATCACGCTCGTCGCGGCGGCCCTCGCGACGCGAATCGCGGTCGCGGCCACGGCCGCGCTCATCGCGGTCACGGTCGCGGCGGTGTCGATCCCGATCCCCTTCGGGCCGGCCAGAACGGACCGGCACGGGCTCCGGCTCCGGCGCGCGCTTGTCGCCGGCGAGCCAGCGCCACAGCCGCACGAACACGTTGTCGCGCGGACCGTACGCCGGCGCCGCCACGACCGGTGCGACGGCAGCGACTGGTGACGCAACCGGCTCAGGTGCCGGCGGTGGGGCAGGGGTGCTCGGCACGATCGAGGTCACCGCGGGCTGGACCGGCGGCGGGGCCTTCTCCTCTTCAGCCTGTGCGATCGCTTCGAGGTCGATTCGAGGCTCGACCGCCATCTGGTGGCTGATCAGCGAGTTCTCGGGCAGCGAGACCTCGTCGTCACGGACGCGGCGCAGTTCGTACGCCGGCGTCTCGAGGTAACGGTTCGGCACCAGCACGATGTCGACGCGGCTGCGCGACTCGATGTCGTGCAGCCAGTCGCGCTTTTCGTTCATGAGGTAGGTCGCGACGTCGACCGGCAGCTGCGCGATGACTTTGGCGGTGCGGTCCTTGCGCGCCTCCTCGCCGATCAGGCGCAGCACCGCGAGCGCGAGCGATTCGACGCTGCGGATCACGCCCATGCCGTTGCAGCGCGGGCAGACGATGTTGGTGGATTCGCTGATCGACGGGCGCAGGCGCTGCCGCGACAGTTCGAGCAGCCCGAAGCGCGAGATCTTCCCGAGCTGGATGCGGGCGCGGTCCTGCTTCACGGCGTCGCGCAGGCGGTCTTCGACGGCGCGCTGGTTCTTCTGCGACTCCATGTCGATGAAGTCGATGACGATCAGGCCGCCGACGTCGCGCAGGCGCATCTGTCGGGCGATTTCGTCGGCTGCTTCGAGGTTGGTGTTGAGCGCAGTCGTCTCGATGTCCGTGCCGCGCGTGCTGCGGGCGGAGTTGATGTCGATCGAGACCAGCGCCTCGGTGTGGTCGATTACGATGCTGCCGCCCGAAGGCAGCGTCACCTTGTGGCTGTACGCCGACTCGATCTGGCTCTCGATCTGGTACCGCGTGAACAGCGGCACGTGGTCGTCGTAGAACTTGAGCTTGCGCAGGTTGTTCGGCATGAAGCGCTGCATGTATTCGCGCGCTTCCTCGAACACCTCGCGCTTGTCGACCAGGATCTCCCCGATGTCGTCGGCGAGGTAGTCGCGCAGCGCCCGCAGGATCGCGGTGCTCTCGCGGTAGATCAGAAACGGCGAGGGACGGCTGTCGGAGGCCGCCTGGATCGCCTTCCACACGTCGACGAGGTTGTTGAGGTCCCACTGGAGTTCTTCGGCAGACCGGCCGACGCCAGCGGTGCGGACGATGGCGCCCATGCCGTCGGGGATCTGCAGGACATCCATCGCTTCGCGCAGCTGCTCACGGTCGTCGCCCTCGATCCGGCGCGAGACGCCGCCGGCGCGCGGGTTGTTCGGCATCAGCACGAGGTATCGGCCGGCGAGGCTGACGAAGGTCGTGAGGGCCGCGCCCTTGTTGCCGCGCTCCTCCTTCTCGACCTGGACGATGAGCTCCTGGCCTTCCTGGAGCAGCTCCCGGATGCCGGCGCGGTTGCCGGTCCCGTTTGCGTCCGGCGTCTTGAAGTAGTCGCGGCTGACTTCCTTGAGCGGCAGGAAGCCGTGGCGCTCGGCGCCGTAGTCGATGAACGCGGCTTCGAGGCTCGGTTCGACGCGGGTGATGCGGCCTTTGTAGACGTTGGCTTTCTTGGTTTCCCGGGACGGGATCTCGATATCGAGGTCATAG
>DASSJN010000191.1:0-6740 GCA_035691185.1 Steroidobacteraceae bacterium | reverse complement strand
CCGCCTCGATCACGCGTGCCGCGTCCTCGACGCGCTGGCCGTCGACGCGCACCGCGCCCTGCTTGATCTGCCGCATGGCCTCGCTCGTGCTCGGCACGAGCTGCGCGCCCTTGAGCACGTGCGTGAGGCCCATGCCGGCGGCTTCGGCGCGCAGCGTGACTTCCGCGATGTCCTCCGGCAGCGCGCCCTGCTGGAAGCGGGCGATGAACTCGTCGCGCGCCCGGGAGCCGGAGCCTGCCCCGTGGAATCGGTCGACGACCTCCACGCCGAGCTCGAACTTGACGTCGCGAGGGTTGCGGCCGTCGGCGCATTCATGCTTCAGGCGCTCGATGTCGGAATTCGACCGGAACGACAACAGGTCGAAGTACCGCCACATGAGGTCATCGGAGATGGACATGAGTTTGCCGAACATCTGCTCGGCAGGCTCGGTGATGCCGATGTAATTTCCGAGCGACTTGGACATCTTGTTGACGCCGTCGAGTCCCTCGAGCAGCGGCATGGTGATGACTACCTGCGGTTCCTGGCCGTAGGACTCCTGCAGCTGCCGGCCGACCAGCAGGTTGAACTTCTGGTCGGTCCCGCCGAGCTCGACGTCGGCCTCGAGGGCCACGGAGTCGTAACCCTGGACGAGCGGGTACAGGAACTCATGGACCGCGATCGGCTGGCCGCCCTTGTAACGCTTCGCGAAGTCGTCGCGCTCGAGCATGCGCGCCACGGTATGCCGCGCCGCCAGCTGGATGAGGCCCGCCGCGCCCATCGAACCCATCCACTTCGAGTTGAACTCGACGCGCGTCCGGGCGGGGTCGAGTATCTTGAAAATCTGGGCCTCGTACGTGCGTGCGTTGGCCTGGATCTCCTCGGGCGTCAACGGCGGGCGCGTCGCGTTGCGGCCCGTCGGATCCCCGATGAGCCCCGTGAAGTCGCCGATCAGGAAGATCACTTCGTGCCCGAGCCGCTGGAACATCGCCATCCGATTGATCAGCACGGTGTGCCCGAGGTGCAGGTCCGGTGCGGTCGGGTCGAAGCCGGCCTTCACCCGCAGCGGCTTGCCGCGCGCGAGTTTCCGGAGCAGGTCCGCCTCGAGGAGCACCTCGGACGCGCCGCGGCGCAATTCGGCCAGTTGTTCTTCGGCGGGCAGCATCGATCGCGTCGCTCCGGACGGTTTTGCAGCGCAGGACGCCGGACTGTAGGGGTTGGCGCGGGCCCAGGCAACGTCGCCCCCGCCGCGAGCCGCGTCACGGAACCGCCCGGCAGGCTGCAACGCGCTGATGGACCTCACAAATCCATCCATTTGACGGTTGACTCGTCGCATTTGCGCAACTACTTTACGCGTCATCCTTTGCCGGGGGTGTCCCTTGCAGCCAGCTGATTATTCCGCACCCGCCCACGAGCGGGGCGCCTCCGAGGCCCTTGCCGCGCGACCGAGCCTGCGTCGCAGGCTGGCCGGGACCAGCCTGCCGCTGGTCGCCGCCATCGTCGGCGTGCTCGCCATCGCCGCCTGGCCGAGCCAGGAGGCGCCGCAATCGCTGGACCTGACGCCGCTCGTCGCCGCCCAGTCCGTCGGTACGATTGCGCCGGCCGAGCGGCCGGCGCCCTCGCCGGACAGCGTCGAGTACACGGTGCAGCGCAACGACACGCTCGACCGCATCTTCCGGTCGGTCGGCATCGACCTCGCGGCGCTCGCCGAATTGCGCGCGCGCCCCGAAGTGCGTCGCGCCCTCGACATCGTGCGACCGGGCGACACCATCACGTTCACGCACATCGACGGCGCCCTGCAGTCGCTCAACCGCCAGATCAGCAATACGCTGACGCTGCAGGTCGCGCGCTCGGAGGACGGCTTCGCGGTCAACTACATCGAGAACCCGCTCGAGACCGAGCTCGTCGGTCGTCGTGCGCAGATCACGTCGTCGCTGTTCGCCGCCGGCCAGGACGCGGGCATGTCGCCCGAGACGATCATGACGCTGGCCAACCAGATGTTCGGCTGGGACATCGACTTCGCGCTCGACATCCGCGAGGGCGACGAATTCAGCGTGCTGTACGAGCAGAAGTACCAGGACGGCGGGTACGTCAACGACGGACGCGTGCTCGCCGCCGAGTTCGTGAACCAGGGCAAGGTGCACCGCGCCGTGTGGTTCCAGTCGCAGGACGGTGCGGTCGAGGGGTACTTCACGCCCGACGGCCGCGGCATGCGCAAGGCGTTCCTGCGTGCGCCGCTCGACTTCACGCGCATCAGCTCCGTCTTCAACCCGCGCCGCAAGCACCCGGTCAGCGGCGTCGTGCGTGCGCACAAGGGCGTCGACTACGCGGCGCCCACGGGCACGCCGATCTGGGCCGCCGGCGAGGGCCGCATCCAGTTCGCCGGCCGCAAGGGCGGTTACGGCAACGTCGTGATGATCGACCACGGCAAGGGCATCAGCACGGTCTACGGCCACATGTCGCGCTTCGGCAAGAGCGCCCGCGCCGGGCGCCGGATCAAGCAGGGCGACATCATCGGCTACGTCGGCATGACCGGCACGGCCACCGGCCCGCACCTGCACTACGAATATCGCGTCAAGGGCGCGCACAAGAACCCGGCGACGATCCCGATGCCGCGCACCGAGATCCCGCAGAAGTACATGGCCGAATTCCATACCCAGAGCACGACGATGTTCGCGCGGCTCGACCTGACCAGCGGCAAGGCGCTGCAGCGGCTCGCCAGCCGCTGAGGAAGTGTCTAGTGTTTAGTGTCTAGTGTCTGGTCGGAACGGCGGCGGCGTCGCGCACCGACGACGTCGGCTTCCGACAAACCGCTAGACACTGGACACTGGACACTCCGGTTACGCGACCCGCAGCCTGAACCCCACCGCCTGCAGGTATTGCGCTTCCTGCTCGAGGTCGATCGCCGTGAGCGGGTGATCGGCGAGCCACCCGCGCGGGAAGCAGAGCTCGGCACTGCGTCCTTTCGCCACGAGCCGGATGTCGGGCAGCGAACGCGGCCCCCGGCCGCGGTGCAGCAGCACCGCTAGACGCAGCAGCACGACCAGATACAGCGCCCTGGTGTGCCACGGCGGCATAAGCTCGTCGAGCGTCGCGAGCTGCAGCTTGCGCCGATGGCCGCCGACGATCGCCGCGAGCAACTGCTGCTCCTGGTGCGGGAACCCCGGCATGTCGGCGTGCTGCAGCAGGTACGCGCCGTGCCTGTGGTGGTGCGAGTGCGAGATGTCGAGGCCGATCTCGTGCAGGCGCGCGGCCCAGCCGAGGATCGGGTCGGCGAGCGGGTCGTCCAGGTGCCAGTCGGCGCGCACCTGGCGCAGGAAATCCAGCGCGGTGGCCTCGACGCGGTCCGCCTGCGCCGACTCGACGTGAAAGCGCGCTTCCATGGCGCGCACGCTGCGCGCGCGCGCATCCTCGTCGGTCAGGCGCCCGAGCAGGTCGTACAGCAGGCCTTCGCGCAGCGCGCCCTCGGCGATGCGCATCTGTTCGATGCCGAGCCGATCGAAGGTCTCGAGCACGATGGCCAGGCCGCCGGGCAGCACGTCCTGGCGTTCGGCCGTCAACCCGGGGAGCCGGATCCGCGACGTATGCCCCGCCCGCAGCGTCTCCTGCAGCAGCCACTCGAGGCCCTCGCGGTCGACGTGCGTCTTCGCCGGATCGCGCGCCTTCAGCACGTCGCCGATCGCGCGCAGCGTGCCCGACGAGCCGTACGCGACGTCCCATTCGGCGCGCTTGAACCTCGCGGCCACCGGCTCGAGCTCGAGCTGCGCCGCGGTGCGGGCCTTGCGCATGCGCTTCTCGGTGATCTCGCCGTCGGGAAAGTACCGTGCGCTCAGGCTCACGCACCCCATGTACAGGCTCTCGAGCCGCTTCGCGGCGAGCGCCTCGCCCACGATCAGTTCGGTGCTGCCGCCGCCGACATCGACGACCAGCCGGTGCCCGCTTTCCTGCGGCGTGGTGTGCGCGACGCCGAGGTAGATCAGGCGCGCTTCCTCGACGCCGGAGATGATTTCGATCGGATGCCCGAGCGCCTCGCGGGCGCGGTCCATGAACGCACCGCGCCGCCGGGCCTTGCGCAGGGTGTTGGTACCGACCGCCCTCACGCCCTCGGCGCGCATGTCGCGCAGCCGCTGGCCGAAGCGCTCGAGGCACTGCAGGGCCCGCTGCATTGACTCCCGGCTCAGGTGGCCCTGCTCGTCGAGCCCGGCGGCGAGGCGGACCGACTCGCGCAGACGATCGACGATGACGAGCTGCCCGTGCGCGTGACGGGCCACGATCATGTGGAAGCTGTTGGAACCGAGGTCGACGGCCGCGAGGACGTCGGGAACCCGGTCAGCCAAGGACGCGGCTCGCGGCTAGGCGGAGAACGAAGACCCGCAGCCGCAGGTCGTCTGGGCGTTCGGATTGCGGATCACGAACTGGGCGCCGTCCAGGTCTTCGCGGTAGTCGATCTCGGCGCCGCTCAGGTACTGGAAACTCATCGGGTCGATGACCAGCCGGACGCCCTGGTTCTCGACGCAGGTGTCGCCCTCTTCCTCGTTCTCGTCGAACGTGAAGCCGTACTGGAACCCCGAGCAGCCGCCGCCCGAGACGAAGACGCGCAACCGCAGGTTCGGGTTGCCTTCCTCGCGGATGAGTTCGCCGACCTTGCGGGCCGCCGAGTCGGTGAAGACCAGCAGCGGCGCTTCAGCCGGGACGTCGTGGGCAGTGGCTACGGTCATGTACGGCTCCGTGGGCGGCGGTCGATCCCCGAGGTGGGGAGACACATTCTAACTTTCAAGGCCGCCTGCTCATAGCGGCCCACCGGCCGGCCTCAGGAACCCGCGCCTCGCCGGCTGGAAGCCTGCCGGCTCGGTTCGCCCTGGACCTTCCACGGAAACGCCTGCTGCACCGGGCCGCGCAGCTTGCTGGACTGCAGGCGAACGTCGGTCTCGTAGGGGTCGAAGCCCTCCGGCAGCGTCACGGCCTGCTCCAGGGTCTGGAAGTACCGGAACGAAAACGGCAGCTGGGCGCGTGGCCGACCGAGCAGTTCGCCGACGGTGTGGCGCGCGGGCGCATTGCCCTGCAGGCCGGCGATCGTGATCTCGGCCAGCCCCGAGACGATGCTCTCGTGACGCATGGCCTGCACGAGCGTCAACACGAGCACGTATTCGCGGGCCTGCGCGCCGGGACGGACATCGAAGCGCTGGATGCGCAGGCCCTGGATGCCGTCGGCCGGCGAGACGATGCTGCGGTAGAAGGCCAGGTCGTCGCTCTGCCGCGCCAGCTGCGACTGCAGGTCGCCGAGCGTGCGCTCGATCTCGCCATAGGCGTCGCGATCCAGCCGTCGCGCCATCTCGAGTTCGGCGACGCGTGCATGCAGGCGCCGGTTCTCGGTTTCGAGCCGCCCGGCCTGCTCTTCGAGCACCGCGCGACGCTGCGCCTCCTCGGGCGCGTCGTGCCCCGCGCTGCGCTGGCCCTCGCCATACCCGATCCACGCGGTCAGCGCAGCGAGCGCCAGCGCAGCGGCGGCGATCAGGACGGGCCAGGAAAGGCGCGACCGGACCGCAGGCGCCTGTGTCACTCGTCGGACCCGGATTGCGGCGGTGGTTCGGCAGGCGCAGCGCCTTCGGCAGTCGCGCCGGGCCCGCGCTCTGCGTTCGCGACCGGCCGCGACCCACCGCGTCGGCGACGTCGGGGCAGAAACGGCCCCTGTACCCGCAACAGGTCCTCGCTCCACCAGTCCGGGCGGGGCGGCGGACCCTCCTTGAAGGCGCGCTCGCCGAGTTCCTGCAGCGCCCGCGCATAGACGGCGCGCTTGAAATAGATGACCTCGCGGACCGGCGACCAGTAGTCGACCCAGCGGCCCGAGTCGAATTCCGGCTCGGCGGTGGCCTGGAAGTTGAGGCGCGATTCGTCGGCCAGCATGCGCAGCAGGAACCAGCGTTGCTTCTGGCCGATGCAGAGCGGGCTGCCGCGGCGTCGCACGTACTGTCGCGGCAGCCGGTAGCGCAACCAGCGACTCGTGCTCGCGAGCAGTTCGACATCCTCCGGTCCGAGCCCGACCTCTTCGTGCAGTTCGCGGAACAGCGCCTCTTCCGGATGCTCGTGGCGCCGCACGCCCCCCTGCGGGAACTGCCAGCCGCGCCCGTCACGTCGACCGCCGAGGAACAGCTCGCCGCCGTCGCGCATCAGGACGATGCCGACGTTGGCGCGAAATCCCTGGTTGTCGATGTAGTCGGACACGGCTCGTGTAAATCCTCGACTCGCTTGATTTTTTCACATCGGGGGCACGGGCGTAACACCCGCGCGCCGGAGGCTCCGGCTTGTCGGGGACGGCCCGCTTCCCTACCCTTTCGCGCAACCGCGGGGGCCGCTTGCAGAGACTTCCCATCGTTCCGGTGTTCGCAGGGCTCGTCGCCGCGACGGTCGGGCTGCTGGCGTTGTCGCTGGTGCTCGGCACCACGGACTTCGGTCCGGCGGCCGTCTGGCACGCACTTTCGAGTCGCGAGCCGTCGCTCGCGCGGGACGTGGTCCTCGACCTGCGCCTGCCGCGGGCGCTGACCGCCTTGGCCGTGGGAGGCCTGCTCGGGTTGGCCGGCGCGCTGCTCCAGGTGCTGCTTCGCAATCCCCTGGCCGACCCCTACGTGCTCGGCGTGTCGGGCGGCGCGTCGGTCGCAGCGCTGCTCGCGCTGATGCTGGGGTTCTCCGCCGTCAGCGTGGACGTGGCCGCCGCGGCCGGCGCACTGGCCGCCTGTGCCCTGGTCTTCGCGCTCGCCCAGGGTCCC
>DASSJN010000190.1:0-4521 GCA_035691185.1 Steroidobacteraceae bacterium | reverse complement strand
CTACGCGCGACCTCTCCCGCCGTCGCGGGAGAGGTGGAGCCGTCCGCTGTCGCGGGAGAGGTGAAGCCGTCCGCCGTCGCGGGAGAGGTGGAGATTCTCAGGTGGCTCCAGACGGCGCCGTTCTTCTGCGCGAGCCCGGTCATGTCGATGACGCTCGCGCGCTTGCCTTCCATGTGGGCCGCCATCGCCAGCACGGACCCCACCGTCACGACGCCGGTGCCGCCGATGCCGGCGACCAGCACGTTCCAGCTGCGCGCGGGCGTCAGCGCGGGCACGGGCGCCTCGGGCAGGCTGGAAAACGCGGCGAGGTCGAGGTTCACGACCCTCGGCTTGCGCAGCTGGCCGCCGTGCACGGTGACGAACGACGGGCAGAAGCCCTTGACGCAGCTGTAGTCCTTGTTGCAGTTCGACTGGTCGATCTCGCGCTTGCGGCCGAACTCGGTTTCCTTCGGCAGGATCGAGACGCAGTTCGCCTGCACCGAGCAGTCGCCGCAGCCCTCGCAGACCGCATCGTTGATGAAGACGCGCTTTGGCGGGTCGGGGAACTCGCCGCGCTTGCGTCGTCGTCGCTTCTCGGCCGCGCAGGTCTGCTCGTAGATGATCGCCGTGACGCCCGGTGTCGAGCGAAGCTCGAGTTGCAGCGCCTGCAACGCGTCGCGGTGATGCACGGTCACCTCGGGCGGCACCCGCGCGGCGGCGTCGCGATACTTTCCCGGTTCGTCGGAGACCAGCGCGACGCGCCGGACGCGCTCGGCGAGCAGCTGGCGCGCAATCTCGACCGGCGAGAGGTGCCCCTCGACGGGCTGGCCGCCGGTCATGGCGACGGCGTCGTTGTAGAGGACCTTGTAGGTGATGTTGACGCCGGCCGCGACCGCGCCGCGCACGGCGAGCAATCCGGAGTGGAAGTACGTGCCGTCGCCGAGATTCTGGAACACGTGCGTCATCGACGTGAACGGCGCGATGCCCGTCCAGTTCAGCCCTTCGCCGCCCATCTGCGTCGGCATCAGCGTCCGCCGGTTCATGTAGCCGGCCATCGTGTGGCAACCGATGCCCGCGAGCGCGAGGCTGCCCTCGGGCACCACGGTGGAGGTGTTGTGCGGGCAGCCCGAACAGAAATAGGGCGCACGCGTGGCGGGCCCCGCAACGTTCGTGCGCGCGTGCGACTGTCGAGACTGCAGCAGCGCCACGCGCGCCCGCAGCGCATCGTCGACCAGCCCCAGCGTCTCGAGGCGACCCGCGACCGCGAGCGCGACGTCGGCGAACTGCAACTGCAGGTCGGAGGACAGGAGCGCGCGGCCGTGCTCGTCGAACTTGCCGGTGAGCCGCGGCCGCTGCGATTCGGGGAGGTCGTACAGGATGCGCGCCGCCTGTCCCTCGACGAACGCGGCCTTCTCCTCGACGAACAGCACTTCGTCGTGACCGGTGGCGAACTCGCGCAGCCCTTGCGGCTCGACCGGCCAGATCATCCCGACCTTGTAGAGCCGCAGGCCCAGGTGCGCGGCGCGCTCGCAGTCCAGGCCGAGCGCCTGCAGCGCCTGCATCGCGTCCGCATATCCCTTGCCGGTCGCGACGATGCCGAGCCGGCGCTGCGGCGCATCGATCACGACGCGGTCGATCCCGTTGGCGCGGGCGAAGGCGTGTGCGGCCGGCAGCCGGTAGCGCGTGACGAGCATCTCGTCCGCCTCGCGCAGCGCCATCGGGCGGGGATTGGTATTGAGGCCGGTGGGCGGTGCGGCGACGGCTGGCGTCGCGTAGCGGAAGCGCGTCGGATCGATGTCGACGGTCGAGGTGCCTTCGACCGTCTCGTTAGTGCACTTGAGCGCGACCCAGAGCCCGCTGAACCGCGACAGGGCCCAGCCGAACATGCCGTAGTCGAGCAGTTCCTGCACCGAGGCGGGGTACAGCACCGGGATGTGGTTCGCGGCGAGCGCCTGCTCGCTCTGGTGCGACACGGTCGAGGACTTGCCGGGGTGGTCGTCGCCGGCGCAGACCAGCACGCCCCCATGCCTCGAGGCGCCCTGGCGATTGCCGTGCTTGAACGCGTCGCCGCTGCGGTCGACGCCGGGGCCCTTGCCGTACCAGATCGCGAAAATGCCGTCGTACTTCGTGCCCGGCAGCAGTGGCGCCTGCTGCGTGCCCCAGACTGCAGTCGCGGCGAGATCTTCGTTGACGCCCGGCTGGAAGACGACGTGCGCATCCTCGAGGCGCTGCGATTCTCCCCAGAGCTCCATGTCGTACGCGCCGAGCGGGGAACCGCGGTAACCGGTGACGAAGCCGGCGGTGTCGAGCCCGGCGGCCTGGTCGACCGCGCGTTGCAGCAGCGGTAACCGCACCAGCACCTGCGTGCCGCTCATGAGCACGCTGCCGGAGGCAAGCGCGTACTTGTCGTCGAGGGCGACGTTCCTGAGCGGTGCGGCGACGGCCATCTCGGCCTCCAGAAAACAGGGGACGCTGGGTGTGCCCCATTCTCGCCCAAAACCGCAGGATCAGGGCCAGACCCGGTCGAGCAGAACTCAACCGCGGTCCGGCCCCATCTTTCAGAGCACGGCGGCGACCGGCACGTGCTTGTAGCCCAGTTCCTTGGCGACCGCGGCGTTGGTGATCTGGCCTTCGTGCACGTTCAGGCCGTTGGCGAGGTGCGGATCGGCGCGCAGCGCCTTCTGCCAGCCGAGGTCGGCGAGCTTGCGTGCGAACGGCAGCGTCGCGTTGTTGAGCGCGAAAGTCGACGTGCGCGGGACCGCGCCCGGCATGTTCGCGACGCAATAGTGGATCACGTCGTCGATCACGTACGTGGGGTCGGCGTGGGTGGTCGGCTTGCTGGTCTCGAAGCAGCCGCCCTGGTCGATCGAGATGTCGACCAGCACCGAGCCCGCCTTCATCCGGCGGACCATGTCGCGCGTGACGAGCCGTGGCGCGGCGGCACCCGGGATCAGCACGGCGCCGATCACGAGATCGGCGTCGATCACGAGCGCGTCGATGTGCTCCTGCGTCGAATACTCGGTGCGCAGGGAGGGACCGAACAGCGCGGAGAGCTCGCGCAGCCGCTTGACCGAGCGGTCGACGATCGTGACGTCGGCACGCAGGCCGACGGCCATCTCGGCTGCGTGCGTGCCCGACACGCCACCGCCCAGGATCACGACCCTGGCCGGCGCGACGCCAGGGACGCCGCCGAGCAGGATGCCGCGCCCGCCGCTGGCCTTCTGCAGGCAGGACGCGCCGACCTGCACCGACATGCGGCCGGCGACCTCGCTCATCGGGGTCAGCAATGGCAGCGAACCGTCCGGCGCCGTGACCGTCTCGTACGCGATGCAGGTCGCGCCCGACTTCACGAGCGCCTCCGTCTGCTTCGGGTCCGGTGCGAGGTGCAGGTACGTGAAGAGCACCTGCCCCTTGCGCAGCATCGCGCATTCCTGCGCCTGCGGCTCCTTGACCTTCACGATCATGTCCGCGGACGCGAAGATCTCCTCCGCCGCCGCCGCGATCTTCGCGCCGACGCGCTGGTAGTCCGCGTCGGCGAAGCCGATGCCCGCGGCCGCGCCGGTCTGCACGACGACGTCGTGGCCCACGTCGACGAGCTCGCGCACGGCCGCCGGCACGAGCCCGACGCGATATTCGTGGACCTTGATCTCCCTGGGCACGCCGATGCGCATGACTGCTCTCTCCCCGATTGCTGTCCGTCAGGTGGTTCTGGTGAGGTGTACCGGCAGCCGCCCTGGCAAGGGTCCGGCGGGCGCACGTCGACGAAGAATAGTTGGCGGTTCCCCGCGGCATCGTGCAAAGTCGCGTGCGCAACAGGCTCTCCACGCAAGTTCCTGCGTCGCAGGGTGGCCGAACTGACGGAAACTTCGAACATGAAGCTCGACCGGGTCGACAACCAGATTCTGGCCGCGCTGCAGCGCGACGGCCGCATCAGCAACCGTGAGCTCGCTGACCTCGTGCACCTGAGCGAATCCGCGTGCCTGCGTCGGGTACGCGGGCTCGAGGAGGCCGGCGTGATCGACCGGTACGCGGCGCTCGTGAACCAGTCCCGCGTCGGCCTGCCGGGCAACGTGTTCGTGAGCATCACCCTGAACCGCCAGGAGCAGGCGGACCTCGCGGCGTTCGAGGACGCCGTCAAGCGCGTGCCGGAGGTCATGGAGTGCTACCTGATGACCGGCCAGCAGGACTACCTGCTGCGCGTCGTCGTTTCGGACCCGGCAGACTTCGAGCGGCTGCACAGCCAGCACCTGACGCGTCTGCCCGGCGTGGCGCGCGTGCAGTCGAGTTTCGCCTTGCGCACCGTTCGCAAGGGCAGCGAACTGCCGCTGCGTCACCATGAGCCCTGAACGCATCCGCTGCCCGGAGCGGGCCGCCCCATGAGTCCCGTCGCGCAACTGGTGCTGGTCGCCGGCCTGGTCATGGCGGCCGCGTTCGTCTGGGCCTGGCGTCGACTCGAGCGGCGCAACACGGTGCCCGCCACGACGCCTGGCCGCGTGAGGCCGACGCTCGCCGGGATGCTGCTCGGCGCCGTGACGAACTTCT
>DASSJN010000189.1:0-4387 GCA_035691185.1 Steroidobacteraceae bacterium | reverse complement strand
CTGCTCACCGTCGATTCGCACGCCGACCTCGACCATTCCGTCGGCGGGTGTGGCGTCCTGCGCGTTGCGCACCAGGTGCTCGAGGGTCGAGGTGAGTCGTTCGGGATCGGCGTTCACCGCCGCGTCCTGCACGACGGCCACGACAGGTGCGGGTGGCCGCAGCGTGCATCGCTCGACCGCGCGTCGCACGACCTCGCCGAGAGCCATGCGCCGGGCCTGGCCGTGCGTCTCCCGGCCCTGCAACTGGTCGATGAGGCGCTGCATGCGTTCGGCGGAATTCGCGACGGTCCGGATCGCGTCGTCGACGAACTCAGGGTTGCGCCTGTGTTTCTCCGCGTTGGCCACGATCAGCGACAATTGCGCCGCGAGATTCTTGAGGTCGTGCATCACGAAGGCCGTGAGCCTGTGAAACGCCTCGAACTGCCGTCCTTCGGCCAGTTTGCGATCGGCCTCCTGCTGGGCGATGTGGGTCGCCACGTGCCGGCCTACCGTCTTCAGCAGGTCGCGATCCTCGTAGGTCGGACGAAACGGAGGAGGCGGTTCCGCCAGCACGAGGAATCCCATCAGCTCGACGCCGAGCAGCAGCGGCAGCACGATCCTGAAGGGACTGGGCGGATCGAACATCGCCGGCAATGCAATGTGGTCGTACAGGTCGGGCGTGAGCCGATGCTCGTCGACGTCGACGACCCACTGGCGCTGGCCGAGGAACTGCACGAGTTCGTCCGTCGCTTCCAGCGTCCCGAACTTCTGCAACTTGAAGTCGCCTGGCGGCCACGCCGCGGCCGGGACATGGCGCCCCGTCACCTCGTCGCGCAGGAACAGCACGCCTCCCGGGCTGCCGATGATCTGCGCGATGGCGCGGATCGTACGCGGCGCCGTGGCCATGGGCGTCGACGCCTCGCGCGCCGGCACGACGCCCTCGCCTTCGTCGGAGAGCGTCTGGATGAAGCGTAGCCATTCCACGCGGTAGTCGTACTTGTTGCGATAGAAGTGCTTGGCGAGAAAGACCCGCAGGCGTCGTCGCAGGTCGTTCGACGCAAGCAGCGTCAGCAGGACCATGATCGCGCCGGCGACGAACACCATCTCCGCCGTGCGGGCCCAATGGCCGCCGAACTGCGCGATCAGGTAGCCGCCGAACGCCATGACCAGCAGGTAGATCCCCACTGCGACGAACGTCGCCGAGTAGAAGACGACCTGACGTGAGACGAAGATGTTGAGCGAGAGCGACCATTGGGGATTGCGGCGCGCCGCGAGCGCCAGCATCGGCACGGCGAGCGCGGTCACGATGCCGCGTGCATGCCAGGAATCCGACTCGATGCCCTTCAGCAGCAGGCCCTGTGCGAACACGAAGAGGTCGTATGCGAAGAGCACGCCCAGCGGGATCACCAGGAACTTCACGGCGTAGCGGGCCTGCTCGCGTGAATTGCGGTAGATCTGCTCGAGCAACACGAGCCCGAGCAGCGCGAGGCCCATGCCTCCGTAGACCAGGAGGGAATGGAGCGGGCGCGCCGAGGCGGCGAGCGCCGGAAACGCCAGCGGTGCGAACACGCCCAGCCCCGCGAGCAGCACAGCCGCGCGCACCGTGTTGACCAGCGCGCTGCCGAGCAGCATCGCCCGCGCCACCTCGTTGAGCACGACCAGCCATGCGCCGAGACGCAGGAATTCCAGCAGCAGGATCAGCGGCAGCGGCAATCCGCCCGCGTATGCGCCCCACGCGTAGACGAGTGCCCACAGACTGGTGACCGCGCAGGCGACGATCAGGCGACGACCGGGCGCCCGTCCTTCCCAGCCGACGCTGAGCAGCGCCGTCAGGAGCAGGAACCCGATGCCGGCGATCGAGAACGACAGGACGCCGAGGTCAGGCAAGGCTCAACGCGCGCCCTTGCCCCAGAGCACGACCTCGACCGTCTGCAGCAGGATCGCCAGATCGAACAGAAGGCTGCGATTCTTGACGTAGAAAAGGTCGTACTGGAGCTTCTCGAGCGCATCCTTCTCGGACGAACCGTACGGATAGCAGAGCTGGGCCCATCCCGTGATGCCCGGCTTCACCGTATGGCGTTCCCTGTAATACGGAATCCTCTGCTCGAGCGTGTCCACGAACTCCGGGCGTTCTGGCCGTGGGCCGACGAAGCTCATGTCGCCGCGGAGCACGTTCCAGAGCTGTGGCAATTCATCGATGCGCGTCTTCCGCAGGATGGCCCCGCAGCGTGTCACGCGCGGGTCGTCTCGCACTGCCCACTGCGCGCCACGGCCCGCTTCCGCGTCGACCTGCATGCTGCGAAACTTCACGACGTCGAAGATCTTGTTGAACTGTCCCACGCGGCGCTGACGATAGACCACCGGAGCCTGCCAGCCGTCCTCGATCTTGATGGCCAGTGCCGCGAGCAGCATCAGCGGCGACCCCAGCAACAGCAACGACGCACTGGCCACCAGATCGAACGTTCGCTCGAGCATCCTCTGCAACTGTGATGCGCCGAACCCGTCCGCGAAGATGATCCAGCTCGGATTGAGGATGTCGAGGTGGACACGGCCGGTCTCGCGCTCGAGGAACGTCGGCAGTTCGAGTACCCCGATGCCGGCGAGCCGGCACTCGAGGAACTCGTGCAACGGAAACCCGACGCGCCGATCGTCCATGGCCACGACGAGCTCGTCCACGTCGTGCTCGACGGCCCAGTCCAGAAGATCGACCGGCATGGACACGACACGGTCGGCCGGAACCCTGACGTCGGCGGAGGTGGCCACGAAGCCGACGATCCGGAAGCCACGCTGGTCGCTGCGCCTGCGAAGCCCCAGCACGCTCGCCGCCATGCGGCCCGCCCCGTAGATCAATACCCGGCTCTTGAACATGTCCTGGTCGACCGTCCGCTCGAAGAGCAGGCGCGTCGCCAGCGAAAAACCAAGCGCGAACAACCCGGTCAACGCCAGCGTGCGTCGGTCGAACTGCAGCGCCGGGACCAGGTAGAACGTCAGCGCCGCCAGACCCACGGCGAACGCCATGGCGACCGTTATGCGTATGGCGAGGCCCGCGAAACTGGATCGCTGCCGGGTCGTATAGAGGCCGACCGAGAACTGGCTGAACAGGCAGAACCCGGCAAACAGGGCCGCGGTCCAGCCAATACCGGCGTGGGGCAGGTCATGGTTCGGCACCTGCTGGACGCTGGCGGCCAGGTACGGCACGAAATAGAAGAGTGCCGCCTCGATGGCCGCCAGGAGAAGGATCGGCACGCGGACGTGGACGCGGAACAATTGCAAGGACATGCTGCTCCCTGGCCGACGATACCGGGGCGGACTTTCTATGGTCGATCGGCCGGCCCCAGCGTGGCCTTGCGCCAGAAAGTATAGCGATTTGCGGCGCGGCGTCAGCGTGAAACATCCGCACTATGTCACAGGTCGACGCGGCGCCGAAAAGAGCAACGGCGCCCGAAGGCGCCGTTGCAGCGAACAAACGCGGTACGGGCGGGTTAGCGGGCCGAGCGTCGACGAGCCGTCATGCCGAGACCGAGCAGGCCGAGGCCGAGCAGACCCATGGTGGCCGGCTCCGGCACCGAGTGGAACGTCAGGCGCACGATCATGTCGTCGTGGTTGTCATCGATGTCCGCGCCTGAGTCGTCCCACAGCAACCATGCAACGTTCGGCGAGGCGAGCGCGACGCCGATCGTGCGGGCCTGGTAATTCGTGTTGCTGCCGTTCGTGACGCAGCCGCCGCCGCCCCCGGCGGTGCAGAAGACAAACGGGACGAGACCGGCGTTGGCGGCGAAGGGACCCGCGTTTCCGGCCGCGCCGAAGACGTTGGTGGGCGTCGACGTGCTGGTAAACAGGAGGTTGCCGCCGTAATAAAAGCTGTTCACGTAACGGGCTTCGCGGCCGAAATAGTCAGCTGTCACGGTGCCGCTGCCCGTCAGCAGGAGCTGGGCGCCGTCCCAGAAATGGGTGACCCCGTTGGCCGCCAGGTTGGACTTGAAGTCGTTGTTGCCCGGCACGGCCTCGTACGTTGCACCGGCAGTGTCGACGATGAAGGCGGCGTTCGCCGCGCTGGTGACCGTCAGGAGTCCGCACGCCGCAAGCAGTCGAATCGTATTTTTCATTTTGCTAGCCAATCCCGGGAAAACAAAGACACACGTGCGGTACCGGAATGCACGTGGCGTGCCATACGAATTATTCCTTGTTTATCGATGACTTAGGGCGCGGCGAAGCGCACGCGTGTAAAGCGGTCCGACGGCCCACGACGTGGACGCGAATCGTTGCTGTTGGCAAGCCGGTGGAAGATGGCGTCCCCACGGGGATTCGAACCCCGGTCGCAACCGTGAAAGGGTTGTGTCCTAGGCCTCTAGACGATGGGGACGTCGTGGTGGAGCCAGACGGGATCGAACCGTCGACCTCCTGCATG
>DASSJN010000188.1:0-2996 GCA_035691185.1 Steroidobacteraceae bacterium | reverse complement strand
TCCTCGATCCCGGCGAAGATCCACCGCGTCGCGAAGTTCGACGCGAGGAAGCCGACCACGGTGATCACGGCGATCGTCGCCACGATCCCCGCGCCGGGCACCCGGCGATCGAGCAGCGGCTCGAGGTTGATCCAGGTGTCGAGCTCGACGAACACCCAGTACACCGCCGCCACGATCGCCGTGATCGTGTCGCGCGTGCGCATGAGCCAGGCGACGAGGCCTGCGGCGGCGAGCCCGTGCAGCACGCCGGAGAACCCGACGTACCACTCGAGCTGCGGCTCGAGTACGAGGAACCCGAGGTCGACGACGGCGGCCGAAGCGAGGAGGATGACTGCCCAGCCCCGCGTGCTGAATTCGGCTGCGAACAGCCAGGCGACGAGCGCGAGTCCCGCCAGGTTCCAGGCGAGGTGCGCGAAGTCGTAGTGATAGAAGTGCGCCGAAACCAGGCGCGCGTACTCGCCGTCCGCCAGGATGGCGGAACGATCGTACGGCAGGAACTCCCGCTCGACCGTGCCGAGCAATTGCAAGGCGATCATCAGTGCAGCGAGTCCGAGCGTCGCGTACCAGCTGCGTACGTCGAAGCGTGCGAGCCTCGCCAGGTTCAGTCGGTGCATCGGTTCGCGCAGGAGCGGTTTGGTATGATCGAGTCAATTTACCGTCAGTCACGGTTCGAAGACATGACATTCGTACGCACGTCGCCCGTCCCCCGCCGCGCCCGCGGCTTCACGCTGATCGAGATCATGGTGGTCGTGGTGATCCTCGGCATCCTGGCCGCGCTGGTCGCCCCGAACGTCGTCCGTCGCATCGACGACGCGCGCGTGACCAAGGCCAAGCAGGACATTCGCGCCTATGAGACGGCGCTCAACCTGTACCGCATGGACAACTTCCGCTACCCGAACACGGAGCAGGGCCTGCAGGCGCTCGTGACGCGCCCGGCCGACCCGAACGTCAGGAACTGGAAGGACGGCGGTTACATCGACGGCCTCAGGAAGGACCCGTGGGGCAACGACTACGCCTACATCGCGCCGGGCACGCGCGGCGAGTACGACCTCTACACGCTCGGTGCCGACGGCCAGCCCGGCGGCGAAGGTCCGGATGCCGACATCGGTAACTGGAACATCGAATAACGCCTCGCGGCGCCATGCGGCCGCCCGTCGTCGCGCCTCGGGCTTCACGCTGCTCGAGGTGCTCGTCGTCGTCGTCATCATCGGCATCATCACTTCGATGGCCGTGATCTCGGTCAACGTGCTCGGCGGCGACCACGAGATGCAGCAGGAGGCCGAGCGCCTGCAGGCGATCCTCATGCAGGCTCAGGAGGACGCGACGCTGCAGAGCCGCGACCTCGGCCTGCGGCTCGACGAGACCAGCTTCGAGTTCCTCGAGTACGACGGCCGCACCGAGCGCTGGCGCACGGTGCTCGGCGACCCGCTGCTGCGCGAGCGGACGTTGCCGCCCGGGCTGCGGCTGCAGCTGCGGCTCGAGGACCGCGACGTGCAGCTGAAGCCGCGCGAGCCCGCGACCGACCGCGACCCGATCTACCCGCAGGTCATCCTGCAGGCGTCCGGCGAGATCGTGCCGTTCGACGTCGTCTTCTCCCGCGACGGCACGGAAGAACGGCGGCGCGTCAGCGGCACCGTCGAGGGCAGGATCGAGGTGCACGACGACCGCCGGGAGTCGCAGCGATGAAATGGGGACACTCCGAATTTTCCGGAAAATGGGGACACTCCGAATTTCCGCGGCAACCGGGGTTCACGCTGATCGAGGTCCTCGCGGCGCTCGTGATCGTCGCACTCGGCATGCTCGGCGCGATCACCGCCGTGAACCAGTCCACCCGCAACGGCACGTACCTGCGAGAGAAGACGCTCGCGCACTGGGTCGCGATGAACGTGATCACGGAGCGGCGCCTGCAGACGTCCCCGCCCGACGTCACCGAGAGCAGCGGCGAGGTCGACTTCGCGAACGAGCGCTGGCGCTGGACGATGCGCGTCACGCAGACCGAGGTGCGCTCGCTGCGGCGCATGGACGTCTCCGTCCGCCTCGCTTCGGCGCCGGACACGTCCTCGCTCGCGTCGCTGTCGGGGTTCTACGGCTCCGCGATCGGCGGCGCCAGCGGCGTGCCGCTGTCGTGGATGGGCGCGGGCGCGCCGGGCACCGGCGGCCAGGACGACACGGGCGACGACGTCGACGAGGGCGGCGAGCAGCACCGTGGCGACCAGCCGCGTCCCGACCGGCCACGGCGTCCGGAACCCGAGGACGACGCGGAATGACCTCCGCACGCCCGCGCCGGCAGGTCGGTTTCACGCTGCTCGAAGTGCTCGTGGCGATCGCGATCTTCGCGATCGTCGGCGTCATGTCGCTGACCGGCTACACGCAACTGCAGAAGCAGACCGAATACCAGGAGCAGCGTCTCGCGCGCGTGCGCGAGGTGCAGCGCGCCGTGCAGACGATTGCGCAGGACCTCACGCAGATCGAGCCCCGGCCGATCCGTGAGCCCATCGGCGAGCAGCGCATTCCGGCGGTCGTGGCCGGCGATTCCGTCGAGTACAAGGTCGAGTTCACGCGCGCCGGCTGGACCAACACCGCCGGCCTCCCCCGCCCGACGTTGCAGCGCGTCGCCTACCGTCTCGACCAGGACGGGCTCTGGCGCGACTACTGGCGCGTACTCGACCGCACGCAAACGGCGGAGCCCGTCCGCTACAACCTGCTCAAGGGCGTGCGTAGCGTCACGTTCCGGTTCATGACGCCGGCGCGCGAGTGGGTGGACCGCTGGCCCGAGACCGACGCCCGGAACCCGGCGGTCGAGCAGGAGCGCGCGCGCCCCGCCGCGGTCGAAGTCACGCTCGAACTGGAGGATTGGGGCGTGATCCGTCGCCTGGTCGAGGTGGCCGGATGATGCCGCGGGTCCCTGGCGCGCGTGGGCGCCAGCGTGGCGTCGCGCTGATCACCGCGGTGCTCATCGTCGCGCTCGCGACCATCCTCGCGATCAACGTAACGTT
>DASSJN010000187.1:0-15087 GCA_035691185.1 Steroidobacteraceae bacterium | reverse complement strand
GAAGGGCGAGTTCGTCGCGGTGATGGGCCCCTCGGGCTCGGGCAAGACCACGTTCCTGAACGTCGCCGGACTGCTCGAGACCTTCGACAGCGGCAGCTATCGCCTCGACGGCGACGACGTCAGCCGCCTCGACGACGACGCTCGCTCGCGCGTGCGCAACCACAAGATCGGCTTCATCTTCCAGAGCTTCAACCTGATCCCCGACCTCCACGTCTACGACAACGTCGACGTGCCGCTGCGCTACCGGCGCATGCCGGCCGCCGAGCGTCGCGAGCGCATCACCTCGGCGCTCGACCTGGTGGGCTTGAGCTCGCGCATGAAGCACCTGCCGTCCCAGTTGTCGGGCGGGCAGCAACAGCGCGTCGCGATCGCACGCGCCCTGGCGGGCGACCCCGCGCTGCTGCTCGCCGACGAGCCCACGGGCAACCTCGACTCGCTGATGGCGCGCCAGGTGATGGACCTGCTCGAGCAGATCAACGGCATGGGCACGACGATCGTCATGGTCACGCACGACCCGGAACTCGCGCGGCGCGCGCACCGCAACGTGCAGGTCATCGACGGCCAGATCACGGACTACAAGCCGTACGAGCCGCACGTGGCCAACGTCACGCCACTGCACCCGCCGACGGCGGACGCGGCTTACGGCTGATCCGGCAGACGCACGCAGGGCAGGGAACACCACGATGTACGCTTACGATTTCCGCCTCGCCTGGCACAGCATCCGGCGCAATCCGGGGCTCTCGGCGCTGATGGTGCTCGCGATCGCGCTCGGCATCGCCGTGTGCGCGGTGACGTTCACCGTCTACCACGCGATGGCGACCAACCCGATCCCGCAGAAGAGCGCCGTGCTGCACGCGGTGACGCTCGACACCTGGGACCCGGACGAGCCCTACGACGAAGAGACGCCGGAGCACCCGCCACAGCTGATGACCTACCGCGACGCGACGTACCTGTACGGCTCCAGGGCCGCGCCGCGCAGCCTGATCATGTACAAGTCGGGCGGGCTCGTGCTGCCGGAGCGCCAGGGCGTCAAGCCCTTCACGGCCGAGCTGCGCGTCACGACGCACGAGTTCTTCCCGATGTTCGACGTGCCGTTCCAGTACGGCCAGGGCTGGGACGCCGCGGCGGACGCGGGCCCGCATCCGGTCGTGGTGCTGAGCGACGAAACCAACGAGAAGGTCTTCGGCGGCGAGAACAGCGTCGGCCGCACGATCAGGATCGGCGCCCGGGAATACCGCGTGGCGGGCGTGCTGCGCCCCTACGCGCCGAGCCCGCGGTTCTTCGACCTCAACAACGGCGCATTCGAGGACCCCGAGGACGCCTACGTCCCGTTCGGCTGGGGTCGCGCACTCGAATTGCCCGTCTACGGCAACACGAATTGCTGGAAGAGCGAGTCGCTCAATTCCTACCAGGACTTCCTGAACTCCGAGTGCGTCTGGCTGCAGACGTGGGTCGAGCTGCCCACGGCCGCCGACCGCGACCGCTACCAGGCCTTCCTCGACAACTACGCGCGCAGCCAGAAGGCGGCGGGGCGCATGGAGCGCCCGCTCAACAACCGGCTCTACGACGTGCAGCAGTGGCTCGACCGGAACGAGGTCGTGCAGAAGGACAACCGCGTGCTGATCGGCATCGCGCTGCTGTTCCTCGGCGTCTGCCTGGTCAACGTCGTCGGCCTGCTGCTCGCCAAGTTCCTGAACGCAGCGCCGTTGACGGGCCTGCGTCGCGCGCTGGGGGCGAGCCGGCGCGACATCGTGCGCCAGCACATGATGGAAGTCCTGCTGCTCGGGCTCGCCGGCGGGGCCCTCGGCCTGCTGCTCGCGGTCGGCGGGCTGGCCGGGATCCGGTCGTTCTACGACTCCGACTGGAACCGCGACGCCTACGAGCGCCTGACCGCGATCGACCCGATCGTCGTGGTCGTGACGCTCGCGCTCTCGCTGGTCGCGGGCGCCGTGGCCGGCCTCTACCCCTCGTGGCGCATCGGGCGGACGGCGCCCGCCGTGTACCTCAAGACGCAATAATCGCCCAAGGACACACGCACATGGATTTCAAGCACATCCTGAGTTCGCTGCGCCGCAGCCCGACGGGCGCGATCCTGGTCGCGCTGCAGATCGCGCTCGCGCTCGCGATCACGGTGAATTCGCTCTACATCGTCGTGCAGCGCTACGAGCTGATCAACCGCGATCCGGGCCTCGATCTCGCCAACACCTTCGTCATCGGCTGGACGCCGGCGGGCGAGAAGTTCAACGGCGAAGTGACCATGCGCGAGGACCTCGCGATCCTGCGCGGCCTGCCCGGCGTCGTCGCCGCCACGACGATCAACGCCGTGCCGCTGTCGGGCGGCGGCTCGAGCACCGCGGTCTACACGGAGCCGAACGAGAAAGGCCAGCGCGGGCAGTTCAACTACTTCGAAGTCGACGAGTACGGCGTGGAGGCGCTCGGCGTGAGGATCGCGCAGGGCCGCGACCTCGATCCGTCCGCGGTGCGCAAGTTCCCGCGCAACAGCTCCGAGGCGCCACCCGAGATGCTGGTGACGCGCGAACTCGCCAAGGAGCTGTTCCCGGACGAACCCGCGCTCGGCAAGACCGTCTACAGCGTACTGAGCCAGCCGATCCGCATCGTCGGCATCATCGACCGCATGCACGGCTCCTGGCCGAGCTGGGAGAAGGTGGGCAACGTCGCGTTGACGCCGGTCATTGCCGACGAACAGTACGCCCGCTACCTGGTCCGGGCCGCGCCCGGCCAGCGCGATGCGCTGATGAAGCAGACCGAGGAGGCGCTCGGCAAGGTCGACAATGGCCGGGTGGTGCTGAAGACGCGTGCGCTCGACTACGTCGCGGCCTCGACCTACGCCGATGATCGCGCGATGGCGGTGTACCTGCTCGTGGTGATCGTGCTGCTGATCGGCATCGCGGCGCTCGGCATCTTCGGTCTCGCCGCGTTCAACGTCAGCACGCGCACCAAGCAGATCGGCACGCGCCGGGCCGTCGGGGCGCGCCGGCTCGACATCCTGCGCTACTTCCTCGCCGAGAACTGGTTGATCACGACCGTGGGCGTCGTCGTCGGGTGCGTGCTCGCGCTCGTGCTCGGCTACTGGCTCAGCACGACGTTCGAACTCCCGCGCCTGAAGCTCTATTATCTCGTGGGGGGCGCGCTGGGACTCTGGCTCGTGAGCCTGGCCGCCGCGCTGCGACCGGCACGCCGTGCCTCGCTGGTGTCGCCGGCGGTCGCCACCCGCACGGTTTGAACCCGCCCGGGCGAGGCCCGACGCCGAGAGGACGATGCACGGACGCACGCTGCTGGTCATCGACGACAACGACGCGGTGCGCACGGCGCTCGACGTGCTGCTGACGCTCGAAGGCGCCCGCGTCGAGCAGGCCGCCACCCCGCGCGAGGGCCTCGACCGGCTCGCGCGGGGCGGCATCGACCTCGTGATCCAGGACATGAACTTCCAGCGCGAGGCCACCTCGGGCCGCGAGGGCATCGCGCTGTTCCGCGCGATCCGCGCGGCGCATCCCGACATGCCGGTCGTGCTGATGACGGCCTGGACCAGCCTCGAAACCGCGGTGGAACTCGTCAAGGCCGGCGCGGCCGACTACCTCGCGAAGCCGTGGGACAACGCCCGGCTGGTCACGACGGTGCGCAACCTGCTGCAACTGCGCGCGGCGCTCGAGGCCGAGCGCGAGCGGCAGGCGCGGCTCGACCGGTCGCGCGAGGAGCTCGCCGCACGTGTCGACCTGCGCGGCATCGTCTACCGCAGCGATGCGATGCACTCGCTCGTGCAGGTGGCCGCGCAGATCGCGCGCGCGGACGTTCCCGTGCTGATCACCGGCCCCAACGGCGCGGGCAAGGAAATCCTCGCCGAGATCCTGCAGGCCAATTCGTCGGTGCGGACGGGGCCGTTCGTGAAGGTCAACGCCGGTGCACTGCCCTCGGACCTGCTCGAAAGCGAACTGTTCGGCGCCGAGGCCGGCGCCTACACGGGCGCCAGGTCGCGCGAGGGGCGGTTCGAAGCCGCGGACGGCGGCACGCTGTTCCTCGACGAAATCGGGAACCTGTCGTTGACGGGGCAGGCCAAGTTGCTGCGCGTGCTGCAGACCGGCGAGTTCGAGCGGCTCGGGTCGAACCAGACCCGCCGGGTCAAGGTGCGCATCATTTCGGCGACGAACGCGTCGCTGCTCGAGGCGATCCGGCAGGGTCGGTTCCGCGAGGATCTGTACTACCGGCTCAACGTCATCGAACTGCGCGTGCCGCCGCTCGCCGAGCGGCGCGACGACGTGCTGCCGCTCGCGCGTCACTTCCTGCAGCCCGGTTTCGAGTTCTCGCCCGAAGCCGAACGTGCGCTGCTGCGTCACGACTGGCCCGGCAACGTGCGCGAGCTGCGCAATTGCATCCAGCGCGCCTGTCTGCTCGCGGGATCGAACCGCATCGGCCTGCCGGACCTGATGCTGCCGGTGGCCGTCGCCCAGGGCGCGGGCACGGAGTCGCAGCCGGTCCGCGAGCCGGACCGCGCCGAGATCGAAGGCGCGCTGACTCGCCACCAGGGCGTCGTCGCGAAGGCGGCGCGGGACCTGGGGCTCACGCGCCAGTCGCTGTACCGCCGCATGGAAAAGCTGGGCATCGCGTCGGGCGCGACGGAAGGCCACTGACCGATGCGCCAGCGCCGGGTCACGGCCTTCCTGCTGGCACTCTGCGCCCTGACGCTGGCGGCAGTGGGCCTCGCCGAGCTCGCTCCTGGCCCCAAGCTCCTCGCGTTGCTGTGCACGCTCGCGGCGTACGGCCTGCTCACGTACTGGGTGCGCAGCTCGCTCAAGCGCCAGGAGGCGTTGCTCGACGCCCTCGCGGACGGGCTCTGGAGCCTGCACGATCGCGACTACAGCGTCAGCATCGCGGAGCCGCCCGAACCGCGATTGCGGCGGCTGGTGGCGGGGTACAACGGGCTGGGCTCGAAGCTGCGGTCGCAGCGCCAGGACCTGTACCAGCGCGAACTGCTGCTCGACACGGTGATCCAGGCCTCGCCGCTCGCGATGCTGCTCACGAACGCGACCGGCACGATCCTCTACGGCAACATTGCCGCGCGCCAGCTGCTGTCGGGCGGCCGCAAACTCGAAGGGCTCGCGCTCGCGCCGCTGCTCGAACCGCAACCGCACGCGTTGCGTGAAGCACTCGAGGACACGCGCGACCAGTTGTTCACCGCGCAGTTCGGCGACGACGCGCAGGTCTTCCACGTCTCGCACCGGCAGTTCCTGCTGAACGGCCAGCCGCACCGGTTGCGGCTGCTCAAGCAATTGACGCGCGAACTCAACGCGCAGGAAGTCGCGGTCTGGAAGAAAGTCATCCGCGTGATCGCGCACGAGATCAACAACTCGGTCGCGCCGATCGCCTCGCTGGCACAGTCGGGCCAGCGCCTGGCACAGGACCCCGACCCGGCGCAGCTCCAGCGCGTGTTCGGCGCGATCGACGACCGCATGCAGCACTTGTCGCACTTCGTCGAGGGTTACTCGGGCTTCGCCAAACTGCCGAAGCCGCGGCCCACGCAGGTCGAGTGGCGCCGCTTCCTCGACTCGCTGCGCGCGGTCACGCCGTTCACGGTCGAGGACGTGCTGCCGTCGGGGGCGGCCTGGTTCGACGAGTCGCAGCTCGAGCAGGTCATGATCAACCTGCTCAAGAACGCGACCGAAGCGGGCTCACCGCCGGCCGGCACGAGCGTTCGCGTCCAGGCGCATCGCGGCGGCTGGACGATCGAGGTGCGCGACCGCGGCTCGGGCATGACGCCGGAAGTGCTCACCAACGCGCTGTTGCCGTTCTACTCGACCAAGCCCGCGGGCAGCGGGCTCGGCCTCACGCTGTGCCGCGAGATCATCGAGGCGCACGGCGGCACGCTCGAGGCGGGCAACCGGGCCGACGGCCCGGGCGCCGTGGTACGGTTGTGGCTGCCGCCCGCCCCGTCGCCGGACTATGGGTTGCGTTCGTCCGCCGAGCCGGAATCGATCCAGACGCCGTAACTGCAGCGCAGCACCTGCGAGCCGCTGACGACGTACTCCCCGTGGGGATATTCGGAGCCGTTGAAATAGCACACGGCCGCGCCCGGCAGTTGCTGGCGGACGACGTCCGTATCCTCGTCTTCTTCCTCTGCGATCGGCGAATTGCGGAGTTCCGGATCCTGCGCGCCGACCTGGCGTAGCGATCGATGCCCGTGCAACATGGCCGTTCCTCCCGTTCACGCCGATGACGTTCCCGGCACCTCCGATGGTAGCCCGTGCGGGCGGCCGGCGGTATGCGCGGAAAGCCCTGATCACCTCGCCCGCCTCAGCGGGAGAGGTCGCGCGCAGCGCGGGTGAGGGCGCTAATATCCCGCGCATGTCTCACCCCTGGACCTTCGAATACCTGCGCTCGCAGATCGTCGGCATCGACTCCACGTTCGACACGCCGTTCGGGCGGCGGCTCATGGTGTACTGCGACTACACCGCGTCCGGCCGCTGCCTCGCGTTCGTCGAGCGCTACCTGCAGAACCTGCAGCGCAACTACGCCAACACGCACACCGAGGACGACCTGACCGGCCGCAGCATGAGCCGGCTGCTGCACGAGGCGGAACGCACGATCAAGGACGCGGTCAACGCGGGCCCGCACGGCCGGATCGTCGCATGCGGGACGGGCGCCACCGGCGCGATCGACAAGCTGCAGCAGATCCTGGGCGTCGCGCTGTCGCCGGCCACGCGGCGGACGGTCGGCGAGCACCTGCGGCAATTCCTGGGCGACGAACGGTTCGAGGCGTTCCGGCAGTACCAGCAGTCGAAGCAGCCGGTGGTGTTCGTCGGCCCGTACGAGCATCACAGCAACGAGGTCACCTGGCGCCAGGGGCTCGCGACCGTCGTGGAAGTCAACTTGGCCGACGACGGCGGCATCGACCTCGCCCACCTCGAGCGCCTGCTGCAGGCACCCGAGTACCGGGGCCGGATGCGGATCGGCTCGTTCTCGGCGGCGTCCAACGTGACGGGCATGCGCTCACCGACGCGCGAGATTGCGACACTGCTGCATGCGCACGACGCCTACGCGTGCTTCGACTTCGCCGCGAGCGCGCCGTACGTCGAGGTCGACATGAACCCGCCGGACGACGGCGCGGGCGGCGACGCCTCGATGGACGCGGTGTTCATCTCGCCGCACAAGTTCCTCGGCGGGCCCGGCTCGAGCGGCGTGCTCGTGTTCAACGAGCGGCTGTATTGCCGCGACCTGCCGCCGAGCGTCGCCGGCGGCGGCACGGTCGACTACGTAAGCCCGTTCGACCAGGATTTCATCGCCGACGTCGAGGAGCGCGAGAAGGCGGGCACGCCGGGCGTGCTGCAGACGCTGAAGGCCGCGCTCGCGTTCGACCTGAAGCGTCACATCGGCGTCGAGCGCATCGAGGCGCGCGAACGCGAGCTGATCGAGCGCGCGATGAGTCGCTGGTCGAGCGACGACCGCATCGAGATCCTCGGCAACCCCGACCCCGCGCGACGCATCGGCATCGTCGCGTTCAACCTGCGCGATGCGCGCGGCCGCTACCTGCACCCGAAGTTCGTGACGGTGTTGCTCAACGACCTGTTCGGCATCCAGTCGCGCGCCGGCTGCTCCTGTGCCGGCCCGTACGGGCACCGCCTGCTCGGCATCGACCAGCCGACCTCGGAGCTCTATCGCGACTGGGTGCGCAAGGGCTTCCAGGGCATCAAGCCCGGCTGGTGTCGCGTCGGCTTCCACTATTCGATGGACGACGCCGACGCGGAGTACGTGATCCAGGCGGTCGAGCTGATCGCGCGGTGTGGCCACCGCTTCCTGCCGCTCTACGCGTTCGAGGCGGCGACCGGCCTGTGGACGCACAGGGCCTGCGCCGAGCAGCACGAGCGGTTCTCGATCGAGGCCGCGATCGCGTGCGAGGGCTGCGAGCAACGGCCGCTCCCGCCCGAGACGCGCCGTGAGTACTACGCGCACTACCTGCAGCAGGCCGCGGAGTGGGCCGCGAAGCTCGGCGAACCTGGCAAGGTCGTCACGGCGCCGCTCGAGGTCGAGTTCGGCGATCTGCGGTTCTTCAACGTCGGGTGAGGATTGCGGGCTTCAGAGTCCCACGACGAGACGAAGCCCTGCGTCGACAGCTTGCATCGTCGCGCCTGGCAGCGCTCGGATGCGCGCGCCCAGGACCCGGCGGTCGATCGTCAGCAGTTGCGACACGTTCACGACGGATGGTCTGGACAATCCCGATTCGGACTTGCCGAGCCGGACGTTGCCGGGCGCATCGGCCAGGGCCAGGTTGGACGTGACGACAGCGACGACGACGGTGGCGATGCGGCTGGCGTTGAATGGATCCGATTGGACGACCAGCACCGGGCGTCGAAAGCCGGGCCCGGACCCTTCCGGCGGCGACAGGGACGCCCACCACAACTCACCACGCTTCATCGACGAGAGTCTTGAGCTGTGCCCGCATCATCGCAGGTTCGATAACCGCCGCCTCCGCGCAATAAATGCGGTTGAGTCGGGCCGTCACTTCTGCAGCCCCGCGCGCGGTCAGATACTGTGCAAGGGCATCGCTGTAGAGCTGGCTTCGTGAAATGCCTAGCTGCCGGGCGAGGTGCTCGCCGGCCTCGAACACCTGGTCGGGAACCGAGATCGCGATCTTCATACCCGAATGGTATCACTATGGTATGACTACGGAAACGGCCCGTGGCGATCAATGCGGCGCCTCGATGTGGGTGCCGGTGTGTGCCACGTCGTGCTTCGCAAACTGCTGCGCCAGGAACGCCTCGCCGCGCTCGAGCATGAAATAGCGGAACGCCTCGGCCGCGGGTGAGAGCGTCTTGGCCTGGTTGTTGACGACGTGCCAGCGTCGCATGACGGGCAGCCCTTCGACCTCGGGCACCGCGATCAGTCCGTGGTCGAGTTCGAGCCCGAGCGTGTGCAGCGACAGCAGCGACACGCCCATGCCCGCCATCACAGCCTGCTTGATCGCCTCGTTGCTCGACATCTGCATCGCGACGCGCATCGTCAGGTGGTGCGCCTGCAGGTATTCGTCGAGCGCGGCGCGCGTGCCCGAGCCCGGCTCACGCACGATGAACGCCTCGTCCTGCAGCGCCCGCGCCGGCACGCGCTCCATGCGAGTGAACACGTGATTCGGCGCCGTCACGAGCACGTGCGGGTGCATCGCGAAAGGCTCGGCGCGGGTGGGCCAGCCCTGCGGCGGGCGACCCATGATCGCGAGTTCGACGTCGCCCTGCTGCAGCAGCGAGACGATCTCGTCGCGGTTGTTGCAGACGTGCAGCCGCACCTCGATGCCGGGGTGCTCGTCGCGGAACTGCGCCAGCAGCCGCGGCACGAAGTACTTGGCCGTGCTGACCATCGCCACGTCGAGCGCGCCCGTCTTGAGGCCGCGGAAGCGCGCGACGACGTCCTCGGCGTCGCGCATCGCCGCGAGCACCTTGCGCGTGTACGCGAGCAGGTATTCGCCGACCGTGGTCAGCGTGACCTTGCGGCTCGTCCGGTCGAACAGCGGCAGCCCGACTTCCGCTTCCAACTCCTTGATCTGCATGGAAACCGCGGGCGGGGACAGGTTCAGTTCCTCGGCCGCACGGGCGAAGCTCAGGTGCCTCGCGACCGAGGCGAAGACGCGGAGCTGCCGGAGCGAAACGTTCTTCATGGGAGTGTTCAGTGTCCAGTGTCTAGTGTTCAGTCGGAGGCGGGTCCCACCCCACTGACGCGCCAGCCTTTCCGACTAACCGCTAGACAGTGAACACTCGACATTCATTCAGCGTTACTGAATCTACCGATCAGAATATCTGACTTCTACTAAACGATCGAGCCTCACACAATCGGGCCAACGCTCACCCTCCCAGAGACTCGCCGCGATGGCCACCGCAGAAGCACCCGCCGCCGACCGGATCGTCACGGACAAGAAAAAGCGCTACGCCGCCGGGGTCCTGAAGTATCGCCAGATGGGGTACTGGGACGCCGATTACGTGCCGAAGGACACCGACACGATCTGCCTGTTCCGCATCACGCCGCAGGACGGCGTCGACCCGATCGAGGCCGCCGCGGCCGTGGCCGGCGAGTCGAGCACGGCGACCTGGACCGTCGTCTGGACCGATCGTCTGACCGCCTGCGACAGCTACCGCGCCAAGGCCTTCAGGGTCGAACCGGTGCCGAACAACCCCGGCCAGTACTTCGCCTGGGTCGCCTACGACCTCTGCCTGTTCGAGGAGGGCTCGATCGCGAACATGACCGCGAGCCTGATCGGCAACGTGTTCAGCTTCAAGCCGCTCAAGGCCGCGCGGCTCGAGGACATCCGCATCCCGGTCGCCTACGTGAAGACGTTCAAGGGCCCGCCGACCGGGCTCGTCGTCGAGCGCGAGCGGCTCGACAAGTTCGGTCGTCCGCTGCTCGGCGCCACGACCAAGCCGAAGCTCGGCCTGTCGGCCCGCAACTACGGCCGCGTGATCTACGAGGGCCTCAAGGGCGGCCTCGACTTCATGAAGGACGACGAGAACATCAACTCGCAGCCGTTCATGCACTGGCGCGACCGCTTCCTCTACGTGATGGACGCCGTCAACAAGGCGAGCGCGGCGACCGGCGAGGTGAAGGGCTCGTACCTGAACATCACCGCGGCGACGATGGAGGACATGTACGAGCGCGCCGACTTCGCCAAGGAACTCGGCTCGGTCGTGGTCATGGTCGACCTCGTGATCGGCTGGACCGCGATCCAGTCGATCGCGAACTGGGCGCGCAGGCACGACATGATCGTGCACATGCATCGCGCCGGCCACGGCACGTACACGCGGCAGAAGAACCACGGCGTCAGCTTCCGCGTGATCGCGAAGTGGCTCCGTCTCGCGGGCTGCGACCACCTGCACACGGGCACCGCGGTCGGCAAGCTCGAGGGGGACCCGCTCACGGTGCAGGGCTACTACAACGTCTGCCGCGACAGCTACACGAAGCAGGACCTGCCGCGCGGCCTGTTCTTCGACATGGACTGGGCCGACACGAAGAAGGTCATGCCGGTCGCGTCGGGCGGCATCCACGCCGGGCAGATGCACCAGCTGCTAGACCTGTTCGGTGACGACGTGATCCTGCAGTTCGGCGGCGGCACGATCGGCCACCCGGCCGGCATCCAGGCGGGCGCGGTCGCCAATCGCGTCGCGCTCGAATCGATGGTCAAGGCGCGCAACGAGGGCAAGGACATCAAGGTCGAGGGGCCGGAGATCCTGCGCAAGGCGGCGCAGTCGTGCACGCCGCTCAAGCAGGCGCTCGATACCTGGGGCGACATCACGTTCAACTACGCCTCGACCGATACGTCCGACTACACCGTCACGCCGACCGCCTCGGCCTGAGCCTCACGCGCACCGAGCGAGGAGAGCACGCACATGATGACCAACCCCACCGGGCGCCTGACGCAGGGCCAGTTCAGCTTCCTGCCGGACCTCACCGACGCGGAGATCGCGCTGCAGGTCGAGTACGGCCTGCGCAAGGGCTACGCATGGAGCGTCGAGTACACGGACGACCCGCACCCGCGCAACACGTACTGGGAAATGTACGGCATGCCGATGTTCGACCTGCAGGACCCGGCCGGCGTGCTGCTGGAACTGAACGACTGTCGCGCGACGTTCCCGAACCACTACATCCGGCTCGTCGCGTTCGACTCGACACGCGGCGTCGAGAGCATCGCGATGAGCTTCATCGTGCACCGGCCCGCGAACGAGCCCGGCTTCGGTCTCGTGCGGCAGGAAGTCGACGGCCGCTCGATGCGCTACACCGTGCGCGGCTATGCCGCGGAGAAGCCCGAGGGCGAGCGGTACTGAGGAGGGCGATGTACAACATCCCAGGAATCAGACCCTCACCCCCACCCTCTCCCAATGCCGTGGGCCAGGGAGCGGATACCTCTCCCGCTTCAGCGGGAGAGGTCGCGCGCAGCGCGGGTGAGGGCCGGGTCGTGGGTGAGGGGGCAAGGCAAATCCTCGCCGAACTCGACCGCGAACTCGTCGGCCTCGCGCCGGTCAAGGCGCGCATCCACGACATCGCCGCGCTGCTGGTCATCGACCGGCTACGCATGACGCAGGGGCTGCAGGCGCAGACGCCGAGCCTGCACATGTCGTTCACCGGCAACCCGGGCACGGGCAAGACGACCGTCGCGCTGCGCATGGCGCAGATCCTTCACCGGCTCGGCTACCTGCGCAAAGGCCATCTCGTCGCGGTCACGCGCGACGACTTGGTCGGCCAGTACGTCGGCCACACCGCGCCCAAGACGCGCGAGGTGCTCAAGAGAGCGATGGGCGGCGTGCTCTTCATCGACGAGGCGTACTACCTCTATCGGCCCGAAAACGAGCGCGACTACGGCCAGGAGGCGATCGAGATCCTGCTGCAGGTCATGGAGAACGACCGCGACGACCTCGTCGTGATCCTGGCGGGCTACAGGGACCGAATGGAAACGTTCTTCCAGTCGAACCCCGGCATGCGCTCGCGCGTCGCACACCACATCGACTTCCCCGACTTCATGCCGGAGGAGCTGCTGCACATCGGCGAGCTCATGCTCCAGCAGCAGCACTACGCGTTCGGGCCCGGTGCACGCGAGGCCTTCCGCGAATACCTCGAGCACCGGATCCGCCAGCCGCAGTTCGCCAACGCCCGCAGCGTGCGTAACGCGCTCGACCGCGCCCGATTGCGCCAGGCGAGCCGCCTGTTCGCACGCCCGGAGCACGATCTCACGCGCGAGGACCTCCGCTCGATCCTGCCGGCCGACATCCGCGCGAGCCGGGTGTTCGGGCCCTCACCCCGGCCCTCTCCCGCGAACGCGGGCGAGGGAGAAGAACGCCGCTAAAGGACAACGACCATGCATCTCGGCCGCACCACACTGTCGAAGTTCCTGATCCAGCAGCTCGAAGGCATCGAGGGGTCGCGCGACCTGGGCGCGCTGCTGATCGACGTCGCCGCGGCGGTCAAGGCGATCTCGTCGATGGCGGCGAAGGGCGCGCTCGGCGGCTTCGTCGGCAAGGCAGACACCGAGAACGTGCAGGGCGAGCAGCAGGTGCCGCTCGACCTCGCCGCGAACGAGGTGATCCTCAAGAGCTGCGACTGGGGCGGTCTCGTCGCCGGCATGGCCTCCGAGGAACTCGACGAGCCGTACGCGATTCCCCAGGAGTACCCGCGCGGCCGCTTCCTGCTCGTGTTCGACCCGCTGGACGGCTCCTCGAACGCCGACGTCAACGTGAGCGTCGGCACGGTCTTCTCGATCCTGCGCCACGACGAGCAGGCGGCACCGCGACCCGAGCACTTCCTGCAGAAGGGCGTGCAGCAGGTCGCGGCGGGATATGCGATCTACGGCCCGGCGACGATGCTGGTGCTGACGGTCGGCAAGGGCACGCACGGCTTCACGCTCGATCGCGAGATCGGCAACTTCATCCTGACGCACCCGGACCTGCGCATCCCGCCGGACACGAGCGAGTTCGCGATCAACACGAGCAACGCGCGTTTCTGGGAAGCGCCCGTGCATCGCTACGTCACGGAGTGCCAGGCGGGCCGGGCCGGCGAGCGCGGCCGCGACTTCAACATGCGCTGGATCGCCTCGCTCGTGGCCGAAGTGCACCGCATCCTCGTGCGCGGCGGCGTGTTCATGTACCCGCGCGACACGCGCGACCCCGAGAAGCCGGGGCGCCTGCGGCTGCTCTACGAGGCGAACCCCGTCAGCTTCCTGATCGAGCAGGCCGGTGGCGCCGCCTCGACGGGTCGCCAGCGCATCCTCGACCTGCACCCGCACGTGCTGCACCAGCGCGTGCCGGTCATCTTCGGCTCGCGCACCGAGGTCGAGCGCATCGCGCGCTACCACTGGGAGCACGACCAGGGGTTCGACCGGCGCTACTCCTCGCCGCTGTTCAACGAGCGGTCCCTGTTCCGTCCCGAGTCGTCGGCGGTGCGCTGAGTCCCGCAGGCGACGCCAGCAAGCAGAAGCGAGCTTCGACATGTCACAACTGCACCCCGTCATCGCGGTCACCGGCTCCTCCGGCGCCGGAACGTCCACGGTCATGAAGTCCTTCGCGCACATCTTCCGCCGCGAGGGCATCGAGGCGCAGGTCATCGAGGGCGACTCGTTCCACCGCTACGACCGCGTCGAGATGCGCGCGCGCGTCAAGGCCGCCGACAGCGGCGAGGGCCCGCAGATCAGCCACTTCGGGCCGGAGTCGAACCTGCTCGCGGAACTCGCGCAGACGTTCGAGGAGTACGGGCGCACGGGGCAAGGCAAGGTGCGCCGCTACGTGCACGACGAGGCCGAGGCCAAGGCCCTCGGCAGCCCGCCCGGCACGTTCACCGAGTGGCAGCCGATGATGGACGGCAGCGACCTGCTGTTCTACGAGGGCCTGCACGGCGGCTACGTCGGCCCGGGCGTCGACGTCGGCAAACACGTGGACCTGCTCGTCGGCGTGGTGCCGATCATCAACCTCGAGTGGATCCAGAAGCTGCACCGCGACAAGCACCAGCGCGGCTACAGCCAGGAGGCCGTGGTCGACACGATCCTGCGGCGCATGCCCGACTACGTGAACCACATCTGCCCGCAGTTCAGCCGTACGCACATCAACTTCCAGCGCGTGCCGACCGTGGACACGAGCAACCCGTTCGTCGCGAAGGACATCCCGACGGCCGACGAGTCGATGGTGATCATCCGGTTCGCCAACCCGAAGGGGATCGACTTCCCGTACCTGCTGTCGATGCTGGACGGCTCCTGGATGACGCGACCGAACAGCATCGTCGCGCCGGGCGGCAAGATGGGGCTCGCGATGCAGCTGATCCTGACGCCGCTGATCCTGCGGCTGATGGATCGCAGGCGCCGCGCCGGCCCCGTCGCCTCGCCTCGCGCGCGGGAAGAGGTCGCGCAAGCGGCCGGATGAGCGCTCCTTCACCTTTCCCGCACGCGGGAGAGGTCGCGCGGGTGAGGAAGGGCTTTCATGACGAGGCTCTTCCTGGACAATGGAAGGGGCATCGATCGTGCCGACTCGGTCTCAAGTGGCGAGTGATCTACCGAGTGACGGCCCAGGCGTTGCTGATACAAGTCGTCCATGTCACACCGCACGACTATCGGAGACC
>DASSJN010000186.1:0-8361 GCA_035691185.1 Steroidobacteraceae bacterium | reverse complement strand
GGGTGCTTGACGCGCTTCCACGCCATGTCGGTGATGTGCAGCAGGCCGTCGATGCCGCCGAGGTCGACGAACGCACCGTAGTCGGTGAGGTTCTTGACCACGCCGCGGACCACCGCGCCTTCCTGCAGCTTGTCGAGCAGTTCCGAGCGCTCGGCGCTGTATTCCTGCTCCACGACCGCGCGACGCGAGACCACGACGTTGTTGCGCTTCTGGTCGAGCTTGATGATCTTGAACTCGTGGACCTTGCCCTCGAGGTAGCTCGGGTCGCGCACGGGGCGCACGTCCACGAGCGAGCCCGGCAGGAACGCGCGCACGAACTCGATCTCGACGGTGAAGCCGCCCTTGACCCGGCCGTTGATGAGGCCCTTGACGACTTCCTGCTTCTCGAACGCGGTCTCGAGGCGCTCCCACGTGCGGGCACGCTTGGCCTTCTCACGCGAGAGCCGCGTTTCGCCGGAGCCGTCCTCGACGCTGTCGAGCGCGACTTCGACGTCGTCGCCGACGGCCACTTCGATCTCGCCGCGCTCGTTCTTGAACTGCTGGACGGGGATGACGGCTTCGGACTTGAGTCCTGCGCTCACCACGACCACGTCGGGACCGACATCGATCACGCGGCCGGTGAGGATCTGGCCCGGGCGGATCCGCTGACTCGCCAGGCTCTCTTCAAACATCTGGGCAAAACTTTCGGTCATGCTCTTCTCAGTGGGCCATTTCGGCCCGGTGCCTCGCTGGCTTCATGCCCGCGCAGGGTTGGGTTGACGACACGACATCCAGCGTCCTGCCGGATGCCAACGGCAAACGGCACCGCCCCGCATATGCGGACGCGGCGCCGTCAATTCATCGCGGGAAGCCGGCTCCGGGCGAGCTCGAGGACCTGGTCCACGACCTGCTCGATGGCGAGCCCCGTCGAGTCGAGAAGGACGGCGTCCGCCGCCGGGCGCAATGGCGCCACCGGACGGCTGGAATCACGCAGATCCCGCTCGCGGATCTCCTGCGAAAGGTCGTCGATGGTAACCGTAAGTCCCTTTTCTTTCAACTGCTTATGACGCCTCAGCGCGCGTTCGTCGGGGCTCGCGGTCAGGAAGATCTTGAGCGGCGCGTCGGGGAAAACGACGGTGCCCATGTCCCGGCCGTCCGCCACGAGGCCCGGCGGGCGGGCGAAGTTTCGTTGCCGCTGGAGCAGCGCGGCTCGGACGGCGGGCATCGCGGCCACGCGCGAGGCCTCGGCGCCGGCCGTCTCGGTCCGGATCTCGGGGCTCACCTCGTCCCCGTCGAGCAGCACCCGCTCTTCGCCCGCCGCGTCCACGCCGAACTCGACATCCAGCGTCCGGGCCGCCTCGGCATGCCCCGCCTCGTCGTCCGGCGCCAGCCCACGGCGGCTCCCCGACAGCGCAACCAGCCGATAGAGCGCACCGCTGTCGAGCAGGTGGAACCCCAGGGCAGCCGCGACCCGGCGGGAGATGGTGCCCTTGCCGGAGCCGGACGGGCCGTCGATGGCGATGACCGGAACTGCAACCAAGTGTCTAGTGTTCAGTGTCTAGTGTCTGGTCGGAACGAAGCAGAGCGCATAGTGACCACGGCTGCTGCGAAACGGTAGTGCCACGTGACGCGGTGAGCGTCGCTTCCGACTAACCGCTAGACACTAGACACTACCAGGCACTACGTCCAAGCCAACGGAGTTGGCGAGGACGTCGAACCCGGGGAACGAGGTGGCGACGTTCTCGACATCGAGGATCTCGATCGGCGCACTGGCGCGAAGGCTCGCCACGGCGAACGACATCGCGATCCGGTGGTCGCCCCGGCTGTCGACCACGCCGCCGCCGATCGGCCGGCCACCGCGGATGCGCATTCCGTCCGGCAGCACTTCGTGCTCGATGCCGAGCACCTCGAAGCCGCGGGCCATCGCGGCGATCCGGTCGCTTTCCTTGACGCGCAACTCCTCGGCGCCCGTGACGAGCGTCTCGCCCTCGGCGCACGCCGCCGCGACGAAGAACGCCGGGAACTCGTCGATCGCGAGGGGGACCAGCCGTTCCGGGATGCGCGCGCCCTCCAGCTGCGACGGACGTACCTCGATGTCGGCGACCGGCTCGCGGCCCCAGGTGCGATGGTTGATGAGGCGGATGTCGGCGCCCATCAGGGCGAGCATCTCGAGGATTCCGGTCCGGGTGGGATTCACGCCCACGTCGCGAAGGGTGAACGGCTCGCGTGCGCCGAGGCACGCCGCGACCAGGAAGAACGCCGCCGACGAAATGTCGCCCGGCACCCGGATCCGCGCCGCCTTGAGCGACGCGGGCGCCGCGATCGTCACCACGCCGTCGCGCGCCTTCACGTCGACGCCGAAGCCCTGCAACATGCGCTCCGTGTGGTCGCGCGTGACGGCAGGCTCGATCACCGTCGTCGCGCCGTCGGCATACAGGCCCGCCAGCAGCACGGCCGATTTCACCTGGGCGCTCGCGACGGGCATTTCGTAGCGGACGCCGTGCAGCGTGGCGCCGCCACGAATCCTGACGGGCGGCTTGCCGTCCTGCGTTTCGATCCGCGCACCCATCGTCCGCAACGGCTTCGCGGCACGCTCCATCGGCCGGCGCATCAGCGTCTCGTCGCCGACGAGCTCCGAATCGAACGGCTGCGCGCAGAGCAGCCCCATGAACAATCGCATGGCGGTGCCGGCGTTGCCCATGTCGAGCGTCGCCTGCGGCGCGCGCAGGCCGTGCAGGCCGACGCCCTCGACGACGACTTCGCCCGCGGCCGGCCTTTCGACCCGCACGCCGAGTTGCGCGATCGCGCGCAGTGTCGACAGACAGTCGTCGCCGTCGAGAAAGCCTGTCACCTGCGTGCGGCCTTCGGCGAGGGAACCCAGCATCAGGGCACGGTGCGATATCGACTTGTCGCCCGGCACCGTGATCGAGCCGGCGACGCGGTCCGCCGGCGCGACGCGATAGGACATCCCCATCAGAGGATCGCCTTCGGATACGACCCGACGACGCGAAACAGCGAGGCGCGGCGCTTCAGTTCGGCCAGCGCCGTGGCGAGCGGCCCGCGCTCGGCGTGGCCGTCGACGTCGATGAAGAACACGTAATCCCACTTCCGCTTGCGCGACGGTCGCGATTCTATGCGCGTCATGCTGATGCCGTTCTGCGCAAGCGGCTCGAGCAGCCGGTACAGTGCGCCCGGCGAATCGGTGTGCGCGGCCGAGACCAGCAACGTGGTCTTGTCGGCGTCGCTGGGATTGACGCTCTTGCGGCCGATCACGAGGAACCGCGTCGTGTTGTCCGGCCGGTCCTCGATCTCGGGCACGAGCAGGTTGAGCCCGTACACCTCCGCGGCCGCCGCACCGGCGATCGCCGCGGTGCCCTCCTCGTCGCGCGCGCGGCGGGCGCCTTCGGCATTGCTGCTCACCGCGACGCGATCGACCGTCGGCATGTGTTCCTGCAGCCAGCCGCGGCACTGGGCCAGCGACTGTGGATGACCACAGACGCGCTTGACGTCGCCGAGCATGGTCATGCGCCCCATCAGGTTCTGGTGGATGCGCAGCTCCACCTCGCCGGAGATCTTCAGCGGCGAGGTCAGGAACATGTCGAGCGTGTTGTTGACGGTGCCCTCGGTCGAGTTCTCGATCGGCACGACCCCGAAGTCCGCGGCACCCGATTCCACCTCGTGGAACACTTCCTCGACCGAGGTCAGCGGCAGCGGCCGCACGGAATGGCCGAAGAACTTGAGCACCGCCTGCTGCGTGAACGTGCCTTCGGGACCGAGGTAGCCGATCTTGAGCGCGTTCTGCTGTGCGAGGCACGCGGACATGATCTCGCGGAACAGTCGCAGGATCTCCTCGTCGCGCAGCGGGCCGCCTGCCTCCTGGTTGCGCCGGAGCGCCTGACGCAGCACCTGCGCCTCGCGCTCGGGGCGATAGAAATCGACGATCTGGCCCGACGCGTGCTTGGAAACGCCGACCTGCTGCGCGAGCCAGGCCCGCTCGTTGATCAGCGCGTGCAACTGGCCGTCGACCGAATCGATGCGCTCCCGGATCTCGTCGAGCGGCGGCCTCTCCTCACCTCTCCCGCTCCGCGGGAGAGGTCGCGCAGAGCGCGGGTGAGGGACGGCCGGGTGAGGGCTCTTCCCCTTGCCCGGCGCCGGCTTTGCCGTCCTGCGTTTCGCCATCGTCAGACCACCCGCGCGCTCAGCACGCCGTGGATCGAGCGGACCTTGCCCAGCACCGACCCGGGGATCGGCGCGTCGATGTCGATCAGCGTGTAGGCGAGGTCGCCCCGCGACTTGTTGAGCAGGTCCGCGATGTTGAGGCTCGCCTCGGCCAGTGCCGTCGAGATCTGGCCGACCATGTTCGGTACGTTCGCGTTCGCGATGGCGAGGCGGCATTCGCCCGCGCGGGCCAGCACGGCCTCGGGGAAGTTGACCGAGTGGCGCACGTTGCCGTTCTCGAGGAAGTCGCGCAGCGTGTCGGCGACCATGATCGCGCAGTTCTCCTCGGCCTCGCCCGTCGAGGCGCCCAGGTGCGGCAACGCCACCACCTTGGGGTGCGTCTTGATGGCATTGGTCGGGAAATCGCAGACGTAGGCCGCGAGGTGGCCGTCGTCCAGGCCATCGACCACGGCGCGCTCGTCGACGATCTGGGCGCGCGCGAAGTTGAGCACAGTGCTGCCCGGGCGCATGAGCCGGATCCGCCATTCGTTGACCAGCCCACGCGTATGCTCGTTGAGCGGGACGTGGACCGTGACGAAGTCGCAGCGCGAGAACAGGTCGTCGAGGCTCAGTGCCTGCTCGACGCCGGACGACAATTGCCAGGCGCGCTGCACCGTGATCTGGGGGTCGTAGCCGAGCACCTTCATCTGCAGGCCGAGCGCGGCGTTGGCGACCTCGACGCCGATCGCGCCGAGACCGACGACGCCGAGCGTCCTGCCCGGCAGTTCGTGCCCGACGAATTTCTTCTTGCCCTTCTCGACCGCCGTTTCGATCGCGTGGTCGTCGCCCTCGAGCGACCGCACGTAGGCCCAGGCCTGGCAGATGTTGCGCGCCGCGAGGAACATGCCGGCGAGCACCAGTTCCTTCACGGCGTTCGCGTTGGCGCCGGGCGCGTTGAACACCGGGATGCCGCGCTGGCTCAGCTTCGCCACCGGCACGTTGTTGGTGCCGGCACCGGCCCGCGCGACGGCGAGCACGCTCTCGGGAATGTCCATGGCGTGCATGTCGGCCGAGCGCAGCAGGATCGCGTCGGGGTGCCCGATTTCCGAGGCGACTTCGTATCGCTCGCGCGGCAGCCGCTCGAGCCCGCGGACGGAGATGTTGTTGAGGGTGAGGATTTTGTACATAGGCGCCGCGCAGGGTATCTAGTGTTCAGAGTCTAGTGTCTGGTCGGAGCGGCGTTGCCGCACGCCGACGACGTCGGCATCCGACTAACCGCTAGACACTGGACACTTCCTTATCCGTTCTTCCGCTGGAATTCCTTCATGTACTCCACCAGCGCATCGACCCCTGCCATCGGCATGGCGTTGTAGATGCTCGCCCGCATGCCGCCGACCGAACGATGCCCCTCGAGCGCCACGAGGCCCGCTTTCTTCGCTCCGTCGGCGAAGGGCTTGTCGAGTTCGGCGCTCGGCAGCGTGAACGGCACGTTCATCCACGAGCGGCAGTCGCGCTGGACCGGATTGCGATAGAAGCCCGACGAATCGATCGCGTCGTAGAGCTTCCTGGCCTTGGCCGCGTTGCGCTCGGCCATCGCCGCCAGGCCGCCCTGCCGCTTGATCCACTGGAAGACGAGACCGGCGACGTACCACGAGTACGTGGCCGGCGTGTTCAGCATCGAGCCGTCGGCGGCCATCGCCTTCCAGTCGAACACCGTCGGCACGTCGGCGCGGGCGCGGCCCAGCAGGTCCTCGCGGACGATCACGACCACGAGCCCGGCCGGGCCGATGTTCTTCTGCGCGCCGGCGTAGACGACGCCGAACCGGCCCACGTCCAGCGGACGCGAGAGGATGGTCGAGGAAAAATCCGCCACCAGCGGGACGTCGCCGGCCGGGATGAACGGGAATTCGACGCCGCCGATCGTCTCGTTGGGCGTGTAATGCAGGTAGGTTGCGTCCGGGGAGCGTTTCCACTCCGACTGCGGCGGCACGTGCGCGTAGTTGGACGCTGCAGCGTCCGCGACGACGTTGACCTTGCAGTATTTCCGCGCCTCGGCGATCGCCTTCTTCGACCACGCACCCGTATTGACGATGTCCACGACGGAATCCGTGGTCGTCAGGTTGAGCGGAATCGCCGCGAACTGTGCCGTCGCGCCGCCCTGCAGGAACAGCACCCGGTAGTGCGACGGCACCGCGAGGAGTTCCCGGAGGTCCGCCTCCGCCTGCTGCGCGATGCCGACGAAGGCCTTGCCGCGATGGCTCATCTCCATGACGGACATGCCGTGGCCATGCCAGTCGAGCATCTCGTCGCGCAACTGTTCGAGCACTTCCTGGGGCAGCGCGGCCGGGCCGGCACTGAAGTTGTATACGCGGGTCATGGGCAGGGTCGTCTCCGGCGGGCCTTCCGCACTGCAGTCTAACAAACGCGTTTCGCGCGCACGGCGCGCCACGGCATTTGCTTATGCCGCGGCCGAGCGAAACGTCGCGGAATGAGTCTCAGGCGGAGGGTGCGGAGGGATCGCCCGTCGCCGGCTCGTCGCCCGGCGCGAGCGAGGATTCGCCCGCCTGAGCCGCGTCCGCTTCGCCTTCCCCCTCGCCCTCGCCGTTGCTCGGCGGCTCCGGGTCGACGGGCTCGACGCCGATCAATCGCTCGCCCTCGTCGAGCTTCATGAGCCTGACGCCCTGCGTGTTGCGGCCGAGCACCGAGACCTCCGCCGCCGGCGTGCGCACGAGCACGCCGCTCGAGCTCATGAGCATGAGCTCGTTCTCCGTCGTGACCTGCGTGGCCGCGACGAGCTGGCCGTTGCGCTCGGTCGTCTGGATCGCGATGACGCCCTGGCCGCCGCGCCCGTGCACGGGGAACTCCTCGACCGAGGTGAGCTTGCCGTAACCGTTCTCGGAAGCGATCAGGATCAGGCCCTGTGCGTCCGGGATGATCAGCGAAATGACGCGTTCGCTCTCGGGCATGCGGATGCCACGCACGCCGGCCGCATTGCGACCCATGGCGCGCACGTCCTCTTCCGAGAAGCGGATCGCCTTGCCCTCGGTCGTGAACAGCATGACGTCGCGCCGGCCGTCGGTGATGTCGACGCCGACGAGGCGGTCGCCCTCGTCGAGGCCGAGCGCGATGATGCCCGCCATGCGCGGCCGCGAGAACGCGACCAGCGAGGTCTTCTTGACCGTGCCCATCGCGGTCGCCATGAAGACGAACCTGTCTTCCTCGTATTCCCGGATCGGCAGCACGGCGGTGATGCGCTCGCCGTCCTGCAATGGCAGCAGGTTCACGATCGGCTTGCCGCGCGCGTTGCGCGCCGCGATCGGCAACTGGTAGACCTTGAGCCAGTAGAGCTGGCCGCGGCTCGAAAAGCAGAGCAGCGTGTCGTGCGTGTTGGCGACGAAGATCTTCTCGATGAAATCCTCGTCCTTCATCGCCGCCCCCGCACGCCCGCGCCCGCCGCGGCCCTGCGCCCGGTACTCGCTGACGGGCGTGGACTTGGCGTACCCGCCGTGCGTGAGCGTCACGACCACGTCCTGCGGCGTGATCAGGTCTTCGATCGTCAGGTCGGACTCGTCGCGCTCGATCCGGGTGCGACGCTCGTCGCCGTACTGCTCGCGGATTGCGAGCAGCTCCTCGCGAATGACCTGCAGCAGTCGCTCGGGCCGCGCGAGGATGTCGCTCAGGTCGCGGATCGTGTCGAGCAGGCCGGCGTACTCGGCCAGGATCTTGTCCTGCTCGAGGCCGGTCAACCGGTGCAGGCGCAGGTCGAGGATCGCCTGGGCCTGGGCTTCGGAGAGTCGGTAGATGCCGCCGTGCAGACCGAGCGAATGCTCGAGACCTTCCGGACGGGCGCTCACGTCGCCGGCTCGCGCGAGCATCTCGGGCACGGCGCCGCCACGCCACTCGCGCGTCATCAGGCCGACCTTCGCCTCCGCCGGGGTGGGCGAGGCCTTGATCAGCGCGATCACCTCGTCGATGTTCGCGAGCGCGACCGCGAGGCCTTCGAGGATGTGGCCGCGCTCGCGGGCCTTGCGCAGGTCGTAGACCGTCCGGCGAGTGACCACCTCGCGGCGGTGGCGCACGAACGCCTCGATCATGTCCTTGAGGTTGAGCAGGCGCGGCTGGCCGTCGAGCAGCGCCACCATGTTGACGCCGAAGACCGATTCCATCGGCGTCTGTTTGTAGAGGTTGTTGAGGACGATCTCGGCGTTTTCGTTGCGCTTCAGT
>DASSJN010000185.1:0-19197 GCA_035691185.1 Steroidobacteraceae bacterium | reverse complement strand
GCGGCGCCCCGCCCGACAGTGGTCTGCGGGCGCCGCGAACAGCGGCCGACATTGCCGGGAGGGACGGCGACTCCCCGCCTTCCGGGACGATCGCAGGGCGAGCATGGCCACCACCACACCGATCCCGATGCTGGACCTGATGTTCTTCCTCACGGAGAGCGTCGACAATCCGCGCCACGTCGGTTCGGTGCTGATCCTGCGCAAGCCGAAACGCGCGGGCGCGCGCGTGGTCCAGCAGATCGTCGACGCCTACCGTGCCGCCAGGCCCAGGGCGCCGTTCAACCGGGTTCCGGTATTCCGCAAGTCGGGCATGCCGCTCTGGCGCGAACTCGAGGTGGTCGACGTCCGCCGGCACGTGATGCACCTGGCGCTGCCCGCGCCGGGCAGCAACCAGCAGCTGCACGAACTGATCGCCGACCTGCACGCGCCGATGCTCGAGCGTCATCGCCCCGGCTGGAAGGTGTACGTCATCGACGGGCTCGAGGGCGGTCGCTTCGCGATCTATCACAAGTGCCACCACGCGCTGGTCGACGGCGAATCGGGCATGGAAATCCTGCGCCGCTCGCTGTCGGAGTCGGCGACGGATCGCACGATCCGCACGACGGTGGGGCTCGATCTCCCGTCGCGCCCGCGCAGGGCTCCTGCCGGAGTGCAGAAGCTGCTCGAGCGCGAGGCCCGCGTGCTCGCGCGTCGTACGCTCTCGATCGGCGTCGGCTCGCTGTACATGGTCGAGCAGGTGCTCGGCGGCCTGCGTGGCTACACGCCGCGCAGCATCCGTGCATTCACGGCGCCGCACACCCCGATGAACGAGCCGATCTACAACTCCCGGGCGATCACGCACATGGTGCTGCCGCTCGACGGCATGAAGACGATTGCGCGCCGCGCGGGCGCGACGTTGAACGACGTGACGCTCTGCGTGCTCGACGCCGCGATGAATCGTTACCTGCGCGAGCGCGGTCTTGTGCCCGAGCACCCGCTCGTCGCCCTGTGCCCGGTATCGCTGCGCGACGAAGGCGTCGAGGCAGCGACCACGAACGTGTCCGCCATCTGGCCGCCGCTCGGGCCCGTCAACGCGCGCATCGACACACGCCTGCGGGCCATCGCCGCGAACACGCGGGCAGCGAAGGCGGAACTCAAGACCCTCGGCAAGGATGTCGCCTACGCGTATGCGGTCATGGCGTTCGCGTTGTCCGAAACCTTGACGGTGGCGAAGCCGGAACTTTTCGGCATGCGGCCTGCGAACATGCTCGTGTCGAACGTGCGCGGCCCGGAGCGCCCGCTGTACCTGAACGGCGCGAGGCTCGAGGCGTTGTTCCCCGTCTCGACGCTGATCGTGGGGGTGGGGCTCAACGTCACGTTCATGTCCTACGCGGGGCAGCTGGTGTTCGGCTTCACGGCCAACGGTGCAGCGATGCCCGAAGTCGAAAGCCTGGCCCGGTATGTGAACGAAGCGTTCTCGCAGCTCGAACGCGCCACCTCGACAGGGCGCCACGCGCGAATCGTCAGAGTTCCCTCGGCCATCCCGGGCAGCGACGGCAGTCCTCGCGCGTCCGCGCGACGGCTGCGACAATGACGGTACCCTGCACCTTGCGGAGACGTGCGTGGCTACGGACCCCGGCTTCGTCGAATACGTCTGCGACCAGATCCGTGGCGCGGGCTCGATCACGTTCCGCAGGATGTTCGGAGAGTACGCGCTCTACGCGGATGGCAAGGTCGTCGCGCTGCTGTGCGACAATCAGTTCTTCCTGAAACCCACGGCCGAGGGTCGGGCGCTGCTTGCCGCGCCGAAAGAGGGCCTGCCGTACCCGGGCGCCCGGCCACACCTGCTGGTGGACGAAGGGCTCGAAGACTCCGAACTGCTGTCACGCCTGGTGGCGACGACCGCGCTGGCGCTGCCCGCGCCACGGCCGAAGGTGGCGCGCGAGCGCCGCAAGACCGGGACGAAGACGCGCCGCTCTCAGCGCGGCTGACCGCCGGGCTCCGCGACGATCTCCGCGATCTTGGCCTCGATCCACTGCTGCGCGCGTTCGTTCACTTCGCGCGGCGTGAGCCCGTCCGGGCGGATCGGCGGCCCGATCACGACGCGAATCGTGCCTGCCTTCTTGAGCAGGCTGCGACGGCGCCAGAAATAGCCGGAGTTGTGGGCGATCGGCACGATCGGCGCACCGGTTTCGCATGAGAGCAGCGCGCCGCTGATGCCGTACTTGCGCGTCTGGCCGGGGGCGACGCGCGTGCCTTCGGGGTAGACGATGATGCCCATGCCGGCCGCGAGCCGCTCGCGACCCTGTGCAACGACCTGGTTCACCGCGGAGTGGCCGGCCTTGCGATTGATCGCGATCGGCTTGTAGGTGCGGACTGCCCAACCGACGATCGGGATCCAGGTGACCTCGCGCTTGAGCAGCCACGCCGCCGGCGGCACGACGAACATCTGGGCCATCGTCTCCCAGGCCGATGAGTGCTTCCAGAGCGAGATGAACGGCTGCTGCGGCAGGTTCTCCCGGCCCTCGATCGTGTACCGGAGCCCGCAGACCTTGCCGGCCAGCCAGGTCAGCAGGCGGCCCCAGGTGCGAGGGATGGCATAGCGCTGCTCGAGTGACAGGGGCAGGCACGCGGCCACGAGCACGATGACGCCGAAGACGGCGGTCGTGACGAACATCAGGCCGGTGAAGACCAGCGAGCGGACCCATTGCATGCGAACGAGATGCCTCCCAGGTTGTCCGTCAGCCGGGCAGGCGCGACAGGTCGGCGGCCCGCATGAACAGGCCGCGCATGCGATTGAGCAACGCGAGGCGGTTCGAGCGCAAGGCCGCGTCATCCGTCATGACCATCACCGAGTCGAAGAAGTCGTCGACGGCCTGGCGCAGTGCGGCGAGTTGCTGCAGGCCCGGCGTGTAGTCGCGGGCCGCGAAGCGCGGCTCGACCAGTCTTGCGATCGCGACCACCTGCTCCGCCAGGATCTGCTCCGCGGGATCGATCAACCGTTGCGGATCGACCGTGTCGCCAACCGGCTCGTCGGTCTTGCGCAGGATGTTCGCGATGCGCTTGTTCGCGGACGCGAGGCTCGCGGCATCCGGCAATTGCAGGAATTGCACGAGCGCGCGCAGCCGCGCGTCGAAGTCGAGCGGCGAGGCGGGACGCGTCGCGAGCACCGCATCGAACATCTCGGATGTCACCGCGATGCCCGCGCCGCCTTCGACGTAGTAGGCGCGTAACCGCTCGATCACGTAGTCGTAGACCTCGTCGCGCAGTCTCCCGAGGTCGACCGGCGCCAGGCCCTTGCCCTGCGCCGCCGCGACCGCCTCCATGTCGGAGCGTGCCGCCGCGACCGCCCGGGCCAGCAACTGCTGCAAGTCGAGGTCGAGCCCGCGTTCGATCGAGGTGCGCAGCAGGCCGAGCGCGGCCCGCCGCAAGCCGAATGGATCGCGCGTGCCGGAGGGCTTCTGGCCCGTGGCGTAGATGCCCGCGATCGTGTCGAGCTTGTCCGCGATCGACACGGCCATGCCGGAGCGCGTGGCCGGCAACGCGTCCCCCGCGAAGCGTGGCAGGTATTGCTCGCGCAGCGCCTCGGCGACCTCGGCGTCCTCGCCGTCGTGCTGAGCGTAATAGCGACCCATGAGCCCCTGCAGTTCGGGGAATTCGCCCACCATGCTCGTGAGCAGGTCGCATTTGGAGAGCTGCGCCGCACGGTCGGCGAGCTGCGGATCGCCGCCGATGCCCGCCGCAATCGTGCGGGCGAGTGCGCGCACGCGTTCCGTCTTCTGGTGCAGCGAGCCGAGTTGCGTCTGGAACGTCACGCGCTGCAGCGCTTCCAGGCCGGAGTCGAGACGGCGCTGGCGGTCCGTCGCGTAGAAGAATTCGGCGTCCGACAACCGCGGCCGCACCACGCGCTCGTTGCCCGCGATCACCTGCGGCGGATCGAGGCTCTCGATGTTCGAGACCGTGATGAACCACGGCATCAGCCGCCCCTCGGCGTCGCGCACGGGAAAGTAACGCTGGTGATCCTGCATCGTCGCGATCGGCACCTCGGGCGGCAGCTCCAGGAACCGTGCGTCGAATCGTCCGGCGAGCGGCACCGGCCACTCCACGAGGCCCGTCACCTCGTCGAGCAGCGCCTCCGACACGACGGCCACGCCGCCGATGCGTTCGGCGGCGGCGATCACGCCCTTGCGGATTGTCTCGCGACGCTCCTGCACGTCGGCCAGCACGCGGCCGCGCTCGTGCAATGACCGCACGTACGCCATTGGCGTGGGCAGCCTGATCGGCTTCGGCGCCATGAATCGATGGCCGCAGGTGACGTTCGAGGTGCGGATGCCGAGGATCTCGGCATCGACGACGTCGCGTCCGAACAGCAGGACCACCCAGTGCACCGGCCGCACGAACTGCGCTTCACCGGCGCCCCAGCGCATGCGCTTCGCAACGGGCAGCGCGTCGAGCGCCGCCACGACGATGCCGGGCAGGAGCGCCGCCGTGCTCGCGCCGGCCTCTACGCCGCGATGGACGAGCCACTGGCCCTTCGGCGTGTCGAGCCGCTCGAGGGCGGTCACGTCGACGCCGCAGCCGCGCGCGAACGCGAGGGCAGCCTGGGTCGGGTGGCCTTCGGCGTCGAAGGCGGCCTTCACGGGTGGGCCGCGCTTCTCGAGCGGGCGGTCGGGCTGCCGTTCCGACAGCCGGCGGACACGTACGGCAAGGCGGCGTGGCGTCGCGAACCGCTCGACGGCCTTGAACTGCAGTCCGGCGTCGCGCAGGCCTTTCTCGACGCCGTCCGCGAATGCGGTGCTCAGCGTCGACAGCGACTTGGGCGGCAGCTCCTCGGTGCCGATCTCGACCAGGAAATCGCGCCAGGCGCTCATGCGAGGCCCCTGGTCGTCAGGCCCTTTTCCGGCAGCGGCGGATCTACGTGCGGAATGGGGGGCAGCCCCCGATTTCCGTTGGAAACAGCAGGCGGTCCCCCCTTCCGCAGCATCGGGAAGCCCAGCGCCTCCCGACTCGCGTAATACGCTTCCGCGACGCCGCGGGCGAGCGTGCGCACGCGGAGGATGTAGCGCTGTCGCTCCGTGACCGAGATCGCCTTGCGGGCGTCGAGCAGGTTGAACGTGTGGGAGGTCTTCAGCATGCGCTCGTAGGCCGGCAACGCCAGCTTCGCCTCGAGCAGTCCCAGGCACTCCTTCTCGTGCGCGTCGAACTGCCGGAAGAGTTCGTCGACGTCGGCGAGCTCGAAGTTGAACCGCGACTGCTCGACCTCGTTCTGGTGGAAGACGTCGCCGTAGGTGACGCGGCCGAGTGGACCGTCGGTCCAGACCAGGTCGAAGACGCTCTCGACGCCCTGCAGGTACATCGCCAGGCGCTCGAGGCCGTAAGTGATCTCGCCCATGACGGGGCGGCAGTCGAGGCCGCCCACCTGCTGAAAGTAGGTGAACTGCGTGACCTCCATGCCGTTCAGCCAGATTTCCCAGCCGAGTCCCCAGGCGCCGAGTGTCGGCGACTCCCAGTTGTCCTCGACCAGGCGGATGTCGTGCACCAGCGGGTCGATGCCGACCGCGCGCAACGACCCGAGGTACAGCTCGATGAAGTCCGGCGGCGACGGTTTGATCACCACCTGGTACTGGTAGTAGTGCTGCAGACGGAACGGGTTGTCGCCGTACCGGCCGTCGGCCGGCCGACGCGACGGCTGCACGTATGCCGCGCTCCACGGTTCGGGACCCACGGCCCGCAGGAAGGTCGCGGTGTGGAACGTGCCGGCGCCGACCTCCATGTCGTACGGCTGCACGATCACGCAGCCGCGCTCGGCCCAGTAACGCTGGAGCGCGAAGATCAGGTCCTGGAAGGTCCGGGGTACGGGTACGGCCGCCTTGGGCATGGGCACTCGCGAATCGCGCAAAACCAGAAGTATAGCAACCACCTCCGCAGCGGCCCCGCCGGCGCCGCGTCGACGAGCGTGCCACGCGTCTGGTCTTCGTCATCGCGTCAACGACAGTGTTGATACACGATGTGGTTCGTTTCGACCATCGTGCGTCGCGTGTCCAGAAACCAAGCAGGACTCAGATTTGTAGGACAGTTGAACCTGCCGCAACCGGCCGTCGGAGGCGATACTTGCGCGCCGCCGGAATACGCCGGCACGACTTGGACATAACGGAGCGGATGATGGCAGGAGTTCCGAACAAGCAGGCGCGCAGGCAGGTGAATCGCGGTGCCAGGGCGCGTACGTCGTCGCGCATCCCGCGGCGCACGAAGGCGACCGAGCTGGACCTGCGCCGAACGCCGATGCAGGCGCGCGGGCAGGCCACGTTCGAGCGCATCCTCGACGCGACTGCCGAACTGCTCGACAAGGTCGGCACCGAGTCGCTCACCACGAACCTCATTTCGCGTACCGCGGACGTCAACGTCGCGACGCTCTACCAGTACTTCCCGAACAAGCAGGCCGTGCTGCTTTCCTTGTTCAAGCGGCAGAACGAGACGCGCGTCGAGATCGGCAAGCAGATGATCGGCGGGCTCGCGCGGTCGCCCGACTGGCGCCGGATGATCGGCGACGGCGTGCAGGCCGTGGCCGAGGCGCGTCGCTGCGCCGGCGGCGCCACCGCGCTGCGCCTGGCGATGCGGTCTTCGCCCGACCTGCTCGAGCACGACCGCAAGCAGTCCGTCGAGATCGCGGGGACGCTGTCGAGCGAGCTGGTCGAGGCCGGCGTCAAACCGGACAAGGCGATGCTGATCGCGCGCTGCACGATCGAGGCGCTGACGGCCGTGCTGGACCTGTGGTCGATCGATTCGGGTGGCAAGGACGACCGCGTCCTCGAGCAGGCCAAGGTGCTGGTCTGCGCCCACCTCGAACCGTATTTCGACCACGGCGTGCCGTCCAAGGGCGGTACCAGCGGCAGGAAACCGGCTCGCGCGCGTCGCTAGTTCCGTCCCGGGACGCGCGCACGGTGACCAAGGAGCGCGCGTCGCCTGGATCCCTCAGGTGTACGCCTTGTATTTTTCGAGGTAACGCACCGGCTTGGACAAGGCGTCGCGGCGGAACGGATCGCCGAGCTCCTGGGTGACCATCATCTCGATCACCGTGCACTCGCCCTCGGCCTGCGCCTTTACCGCCGCGCGCAGGGCCGGGCCCACGTCGCCGAGCGAGTCGACCCGGACCCCCTCGCAACCGAAGGCCTGCGCGACCCCGGCCCAGCTCGGGTTCACGAGGTCGACCGCCTGGAACCGTCGCGAATAGAAGTCGACGTGGTTCTTTTTTTCGGCGCCCCACTGGCCGTTGTTGAAGACGACGACCGTCACGCCGATTCGCTCGCGCGCGCAGGTAAGCAACTCGTTGAGACTGATGCCCCACGCGCCGTCGCCGACGTAGGCGATGGCCGGCCGGTCGGGCGCGGCAAACCGGGCTCCGCACGCGACCGGAAACGCGTACCCGCAGTTGCCGAAACTCATCGCCGCGAACAACGAACGCGGACGGTCGAAGCGCAGGTACGAGTTCGACACCGAACAGATGTTGCCGATGTCGGTCGCGACCATCGCGTCGCGCGGCATCGCCTTCTCGAGTTCGCGCAGCATCTGGCGCGGATGCATGTGCGACGTGCCCGCCGCCACCTCGAGGGAGAACGGGTCGCGCTCGTGCGTCCACTCGCTGAGCTCGCGCTCCCAGGCAGCCTTCTCGTCGGCGATGCGGCGCGCGCGGTCGGACTTGTTAGAGGCGCAGGCCAAGTCCCGGCCACGCAGTCGTTCGATCAGCGCGACGGCGGCGGCTTTGGCGTCGCCGTGGATCCCGACCGAGATCGGCTTGACCAGGCCGAGCACTCTCGCGTCCGCATCGACCTGGACGATGCTGGCTCCTGTCGGCCAGTAGTCGAGCCCATGCTGCGGCAGGGTGCCGAACGGCCCGAGCCGGGTGCCCAGCGCGAGCACGACATCGGCGTCGGCGATCAGCTTCATCGCGGCTTTCGAACCCTGGTAGCCGAGCGGCCCGCACCACAACGCGTGCGTCGCGGGGAACGAGTCGTTGTGCAGGTAGCTGTTGCAGACGGGTGCGTGCAGCAACTCCGCCAGGGCGATCGCCTCGGTGGATCCTTCGGCGAGGATCACGCCGCCGCCCGCGAGGATCACCGGAAACCTCGCCTCGGCGAGCAGCCGGGCGGCGGCATCCAGCGCGGCCGCGTCGCCCGGCCCGCGGCCGATCCGCATCGGCGGCGGGATCGTCGCGACGCAGTCACCGTAGAAGTGATCGCGTGGGACGTTGAGCTGCGCAGGGCCCATCTCGAGCATCGCGCGATCGAAACAACGCGCGGCGATCTCGGCCATCCGGCGTGGGTCGTTGACGTGGCCCTGGTACTTCGTGATCTTCGAAAAGATCGGCAGTTGTTCGGTTTCCTGGAAACCGCCGAGCCCCAGCGTCATCGAGCCCGTTTCCGGCGTGACGAACACGACCGGCGAGTGCGCCCAGTACGCGGCGGCGATCGCCGTCACGAAATTCGTGATGCCGGGCCCGTTCTGTGCGATGCAGACGCCATGCCGCCCGGAGGCCCGCGCGTAGCCGTCGGCCATGTGCGCGGCGCCCTGCTCGTGCGCGACGGGTACGAAGCGGATGCCGGCCGCCGGGAACAGGTCGAGTGCGTCCATGTACGCCGAGCCGACGATGCCGAACACGTGCGTCACGCCGTTCGCGGCCAACGTCTCGACCAGCGCTTCGGACGGCGTCATGCGTTGCGGTCGGGCGGACGCGGCCATGCTCTGCTCCCTTCTGCTGGCTGTGGTTCCACGGTCGGCGAACCGAATCCTAGCGGCATCGGGCCGATCGTGGAGAGTCGCGATGCCGGTTCTACAATGCACCCGACGTCGGCGCCCGATCCGCAGGAGAAACTCGCGAGGTCCCATGCACACCCTGTACTTCACGGTCGCGGCCATCGTCCTGTACCTCGTCTCCGACCGCCTGCTCGACTCGCTCGAGCGTCGCGCCGGACGACGCTTCGAGCACCGCTCGCTGATCTTCTTCGGGATGCTGCTTGGACTCAGTCTGGTGACGTTCGCGCTGATTCGGGCCTTGATCGGAACGTCCGGAGCGTAATGGTCTGGATCGACGCGAAGGTTCGGGGTATGGTCGCCTCCACTGGCTCAGGGCCAGTCTTAGACGAGGACGAGCGCCAGCGAACGATCTCTGATTCGATCGACCACGTCAGGGGGATCACAAGATGTCCGAAAAGGACCCGGAGCCGACCGGCACCAGGCCGGAGGACGAACGCGTACCCTTCTTCCAGCGCCTGCTGGACAACCATTTCCTGCTGCTGTTCCTCGGCGTGACCATGCCGACGGTGCTCTACCTGATCTGGGGAATCATGGAAATCATCCAGATTCCCCTCGCCCCCTGAGGCGCGGGAGACACCATGGCTATCACACCGCCGAGCGAGCGCATCTGGTGGAAGGAACCCATTCACCGGATCGAGCTGGTCTGGGTCATCGTGGCCTTCGCCTGGGGCCTCGTGATGTTCTTCACGATGATCTGGTGGCACGGCTTCGGGCAGCAGAACCTCTCGAACGAGGCTTACCGCGTCCAGCCGTTCCAGTTCTCCGAGAAGGTCGACAAGATGATCGCGGCGCACACGGTGCGGCAGGACGGCGCGTTTCCCGTCGTGAAGCCGCCACCGGGCAGCGACGTCTACATGATGGGCCGCGTGTACATGTGGTGGCCCATGCTCGAACTCGAGAAGGACCAGACCTACCGCCTGCACCTCTCGTCGATCGACCTGCAGCACGGCTTCTCGCTGCAGCCGCTCAACGTCAACGTCCAGGTCCACCCCGGCTACGAGATGGTGATGACGGTCACGCCGACGACCACCGGTGAATTCGGCATCGTCTGCAACGAGTACTGCGGGTTCGGCCATCACACGATGACCGGCAAGATCTTCGTCGTCGACCGCACCTGAGGGTCGCATCATGAGCACCATGATGGAGCGGCCGGCCGCCGCGGCCGGCGCCACCTACCGCATCTGCCCGACCACCGGCCTCAAGGTCGATCGCGCCGCGCAGTCCCTGATCAAGGCGAATGCCGTCGCTGCCGTCGTGTTCCTGCTGATCGGCGGCCTTTTCGGCCTGTCGGTCGCGCTGACGCGCTGGCCGGCTGTCCACCTGCTGCCGGCAGACTGGTTCTACCTCGCGCTCACCGCGCACGGGTTCGACGTCCTGCTCGCGTGGATCATTTTCTTCGAGATGGCGATCCTGTACTTCGCCGCCACGCTGCTGCTGAATTGCCGGCTCGCCGCTCCGCGCTGGGCCTGGGCGCAGTTCGGGCTCATGCTCGTCGGTGCCGTGATGACCAACGTCACCGTGCTGCAGGGCAATTCGTCGGTGATGTTCACGTCCTACCCGCCGCTGATGGCGTCGTCGTGGTTCTATCTCGGCCTGATCCTGTTCGCGGTCGGGGCGTTGATCGGCTGCGCCGTCTTCTTCGGCACGCTCGTCGTCGCGCGGGACGAGAGGACTTACCAGGGCTCCGTGCCGCTCGTGACGTTCGGCGCGATCACCGCGGCGATCATCGCGGTGTTCACGCTCGCCTCCGGTGCGATCATCCTGATTCCCACCTGGCTCTGGTCGCTCGGCATCATCAGCAACGTCGACCCGCTGATGTACAAGCTGGTGTGGTGGGGCATGGGGCATTCCTCGCAGCAGATCAACGTCTCGGCCCACGTCTCGGTGTGGTACGCGATCGGCGCGATCGTGCTCGGCGCCAGGCCCATTTCGGAGAAGGTGAGCCGCACGGCATTCCTGCTGTACATCCTGTTCCTCCAGCTCGCCAGCGCGCACCACCTGCTGGTGGAGCCCGGCGTCAGCTCGAGCTGGAAGATCTTCAACGCGAGCTACGCGATGTACCTCGCCGTGCTGGGCAGCATGATCCACGGACTGACCGTGCCGGGGGCCCTCGAGGCTGCGCAGCGCCGCAAGGGCTTCGACAAGGGACTGTTCGAGTGGCTGCGCAAGGCACCCTGGGGCAATCCCGCCTTTGCGGGCATGTTCCTGTCGCTCGTGATGTTCGGCTTTCTCGGCGGCATCTCCGGCGTCGTCATGGGCACCGAGCAGATCAACCTGATCATGCACAACACGCTGTACGTGCCGGGCCACTTCCACGCCACGGTGGTGGCGGGCACGACGCTCGCATTCATGGCGATCACCTACCTCGTGCTGCCGCTGGTCTTCCAGCGGGAGGTGCGGTTCCCGAAGCTGGCGCAGCTGCAGCCGTACGTGTTCGGCATCGGCGTCGCGGGCATCTCGCTGTTCATGATGGGCGCGGGGACTCTCGGCGTGCCGCGTCGGCACTGGGACATCACGTTTGCCGACGCGCTGACGACGTTCCAGTTCCCGCCCGCAGCGTTCATGCTGCTCGCGCTGAACGGCATATTCGCGATCATGGCGGCCGTCGGCGGCGCGATGTACGTCATCGTCACCGTGGGGACCGTGCTGGCCGGGAGGCGCATCGGCGCCGACGAGAAAGTGCAGCTCGGCCCGGCCACGGGTGCCCAGTCGGCGGCGGCGGTGGCGAGCTATGGCAACGCGGAAACGTTGCGCATTCCAGGGACGGTGGTGCTGGTCGGCGTGTTTCTGGTCTCGTTCATGCTGTATTACTACGTGAACTGGAAGTACCTCGCCGAACTGTGGCCGCTCAAGTAGGGGAACGGCAGTGAACAGCATCGCGGAGTCGACCATGGCGGTGCCGTCGAGCGCGGCGTGGCGCAGCGTCGTCCAGGTCTTCAAGCCGCGCATCGCGCTCGAGATCATGCTCGCCGGGGTCGCCGGCGTCGCCGTCACGGGGAGCCAGGGCCTCCCGTGGTGGCGTCTGCTCGCACTGGCGCTGGCGATCTTCGTCGCGGCCGGCGCCGCGGGCGCTCTGAATCACCTCGTGGAAGCCGACCTCGACGCCCGCATGAGCCGGACGCGCGAGCGTCCGTTCGTGACGGGCAGCCTGCAGGCCGGCCCCGCGTGGTACCTGCTCGTGGCATCGCTGGTCGCTGGCGCGGTCGCACTGGCCGGCTGGACGACGAACTGGATCGCGGCCGCGTTCATCTTCCTCGGCGCGTTCACGTACGCCGTGGTCTACACGCTGTGGCTCAAGCGACGTACCTGGCTCAACATCGTGATCGGCGGCCTGGCCGGCAGCTTCGCCGTGCTGGCGGGCGCCGCCGCCGTGGAGCCCTCGCTCGGCCGCACGGCCTGGCTGTTCGCGCTGGTGCTGTTCCTCTGGACGCCGCCGCACTTCTGGAGCCTCGCGACGTACTACCGCGACGACTATGCGGCCGCGGGCGTGCCGATGCTGCCGGTCGTGCACGGCGAGCGAGTGGCCGCGTGGGCGATCTTCGGCCACACGTTGCCGCTCGTGACGCTGTCGCTGGTCCCGGTGGTGTGGGGCGAGGCCGGCGTCTTCTATGCGCTCTGTGCCGGCGCGGGCGGCGCTTACTTCATCTGGCGGGCCTTCCTGCTGCTTCGGCGCCCGTCGAAGTCCAACGCCATCCGCAGCTTCCTGGCGTCGCTGCTGCAATTGGGCCTGCTGCTGCTGGGCGCCATCGCCGAAGGGGCGTGGTCGGGAAGCCTGGTCGCGCTCTGAAAGATCGTGTCCACGGCCAAGCCTGCAGCCCGGGCGATCGTCGCCGCCATTGCGCTCCTGTTCCTGTCGGGATCGCTGGGAGCGGAGACGGCGCGCCCCGACGAAGGCGAGATCCTGCGGACCAGCCAGGCGGCGATCGGGCGCACGCTCGGGGAATACACGTTCACGACCGCCCGGGGCGAGCCGCTGACGCTCGAGCAGCTGCGTGGCCGCCCCGTGGTGCTGAGCCTCGTCTACACGAGCTGCTTTTACGTCTGCTCCGGACTCACGTTGCGGCTCCGCGAGGCAATCAAGGTGGCACACGCGGCGCTCGGACCTCAGAGCTTCCACGTGGTCACCGTCGGGTTCGACACGCCCAACGACACGCCCGAGCGCATGCGTCAGTTCGCACGCGAACGCGGCGTCGACCAGCCAGGATGGTATTTCGTGAGTGCCGACGCCGCGACGATGGCACGGCTCGTCCGCGACGTGGGATTCACTTACTTTCCTTCCCCGAAGGGCTTCGACCACGTCACGCAGACCACGATCGTCGATCGCGCGGGACGCGTCGTGCTGCAGGTCTACGGCGAGGACTTCGCGGCGCCGCTGATCGTTGATCCCCTGAAGCGACTGGTGTGGGGCAAGGGCGTCGAGCGCAGCGCGCTCGAAGGGCTCCTGAACCGGGTCAAGCTCGTCTGCACGATCTACGACCCCACCAGCGGCCGCTACCGCTTCGACTACTCGCTCATCGTCGAACTGATCGCGGGCGGTCTCGCATTCGGCATCGCCGCCGTCGCCATCGCAGGCGCCATGCGTAACGTCCGCTGAGCAGCGGCGGTCGCCCGGCGAATCGCGGAGTACCCACTTGAACGGACTCAAACGCGCCCTGCGCGCCCTCTTCGACCGGCTGGAGAACCTGCTCGAACGCGTGTTCGGGCCGCGCCTCAATCCCCTGCCGCAGCTCGGCACGCTCGGGTGGTTCCTGTTCTGGATCGTCGCGGCGACCGGCATCTACGTCTACGTGTTCTTCGACACCGGCGTCACGCAGGCCTGGGAATCGCTCGACCGGCTGACGCGCGAGCAGTGGTACCTCGGCGGGCTCATGCGCAGCCTCCACCGCTATGCCTCCGACCTGCTCGTGGTGGTCGTGCTCGTGCACGCGCTGCGCGAGTTCTCGCTCGACCGCATGCGCGGCAACCGCTGGTTCCCGTGGGTCACGGGCGTCCCGCTGCTCTGGTTCATGTTCGCGTCGGGCATAACGGGCTACTGGCTGGTCTGGGACCGGCTGGCGCAGTTCGTCGCGGTGGAGACCACGAAGTGGCTCGACGGCATTGGCATCTTCTCCGAGCCCATCGCGCGCAACTTCCTCGACAACGATCGCGTGAGCGGGCGGTTCTTCACGCTGATGGTGTACGTCCACATCGCCGTGCCGTTGCTGATGCTGCTCGCGATGTGGATTCACATCAGTCGTCATGCGCACGCGCGCGTGAACCCGCCGCGGCCGCTCGCGATCGCGACACTGGTCGCGCTGGTCGCATTGTCGTTCGCATGGCCGGCGCTGAGCCAGCCGCCGGCCGACCTCGACTACGTGCCGTTCGAGTTCGGGTTCGACTGGTTCTACCTGGCTTTCTACCCGCTGATCCCGCAGATCGGCGGTACGACGCTGTGGCTCGTGCTGGTCGGCGGCAGCGTGCTGCTCACGATGATGCCGTGGCTGCCGCCGCAGCGCCGGCCGCCCGTGGCGCAGGTCGACCTCGGAAACTGCAACGGCTGCGCGCGTTGTTTCGCCGACTGCCCCTTCGGCGCCATCACGATGGTCCGCCGCACGGACGGTTTGCCGTTCGACCAGGAGGCCAGGGTCGACGCAGGCCTGTGCATGAGTTGCGGCATCTGCGTGGGCGCCTGCCCGACGGCCACGCCGTTCCGTCGCGCCGAGGAACTCGTCGCGGGCATCGAGCTCCCGGAGCGCAGCATGGCGGGCCTGCGCGAGGAGGTCCTGGCGGCCACCGCGACGCTGACCGGGCCCGCCAGGGTCGTCGTGTTCCGCTGCCACCACGACGCCGGCGCGCAGGCGCTCGCCGATGGACAGACCGCCGTCCTGGCGTTGCCCTGCGCCGCGATGGTGCCCCCGCCGTTCTTCGACCTCGTGCTCTCGCGCAAGCACGCCGACGGCGTGCTCGTTTCGGGGTGCGCCGCGCACGATTGCTACGAACGCCTCGGCGACCAATGGGTCGAGGCTCGGCTCGCGGCCGAACGCGACCCGAAGCTGCGCGCCAGGGTCCCGCGCACGCGTATCGGCACGCACTGGGGCAATGCCGCGCGTCACCGCTCGCTGCGCCGGGCACTGCAGGACTTCCGCAGGCACCTGCAGGGGTTGCCGCCGGAGCGGACGACTGCAACGGTGGCCGAGCCTCTGTGGCGTCCGGCGCCGCGAGGTCCACGCGTGCCCCTGCGCGCCGCGGGGCAGGCGGCGTCGCTGGCCGTGGTCATGGCAATGGTCGGTTACTTCGCGACCGCACCGGCCTACAGCTACCTGCCGGAGGGCCACGGAGTGCTGCAGCTGAGCGTGCGGCACGCGGGGCAGCCGCTGAAGCCGTGCCGGCGCCACACTCGGGAGGAACTCGCCAATCTGCCGTTCAATCAAAGGACGGCAACGACGTGCGAGCGGGGACGCTGGCCCGTGCGCGTGGAGGTCGACATGGACGGAAAGCCGCTGTATCGAGGCACGCACGCGCCCGCAGGGCTCTGGAACGACGGGCCTTCCGCTGCGCATGCCAGCTTCCGCATACCCGCAGGCCGGCACGTGATCGACGCGCGCCTGCGGGACGACGGTCGTACCGGTGAATTCAAGTTCGTCGCACGACGCACGCTCGAGCTCGCCCCGGGCGAGAACTTCGTGATCGAGTTCAGCTCGTTCGAGGGCGGATTCGTCTTCGGCCGCCCGGCGGCCGCGGCGGCCGCGGAGGCGCAGCCATGACGCTGCTGCAATGGCGCGACGAATTCAGGGTCGGCATCGAGGAGGTCGACTTCGAGCACCGCGAGTTGATCGAGCTCATCAACGCGACGCACGCCCAGGCCGGGGCAGGCGCCAGCCTGGAGTCGCTCGATCGTGCGCTGGGCGACATCCATTCGGCGATCTCGGCGCACTTCGCGCTCGAGGAAAAGGTCATGCACCGGCGCCAGTACGACGCGCTCGCCGAGCACAAGGCCGACCACGAGCGACTGCTCGACGACATCCGCGAGATCATGGACGACGTGGCGCTGCACGGCGTGTTCGACGAGGCCGTTTTCGGCCAGCGGCTGGCCGACTGGTTCGGCGTGCATTTCCGCACGCACGACGCGCGCTTCCACCACGCCATCGCGCGCTGACATGGGCGCCCACGCGGCGGCCTGCAGCGCCCCCTATTGATGCACACCTGTCAGGGAACGCACCATAATCGTGCAGTGATGTCGTACCAATCTCCATTCAGCTCCGTTATCCATTAGCGCTTGCGCCTTTTTCGTGCGCTGGCATAATTGCTGCATCCTTATCGAGCCTGGAATTCACCGCTCCGAGCCCCACGGCGCGTGGCTCGAAGCTTCAATTGCCGCAAGCCGCCATCAGGAGACCCCATGACCACCGGTGCCGACGTCCTCAAGCTGATCGAGGAAAAGGGAATCAAGTACGTAGACCTGCGCTTCACCGACACCAAGGGCAAGGAACAGCACGTGACCGTGCCGACGCGGGTGGTCGACGAAGCGTTCTTCGAGGACGGCAAGGGCTTCGACGGTTCCTCGATCGCCGGCTGGAAGGGCATCCAGGAGTCCGACATGATCCTGATGCCGGACCCGTCCACGGCCGTGACGGACCCGTTCTTCGAGGAGCCGACCCTGCTCATGCGCTGCGACATCGTCGAACCCTCGACGATGCAGGGTTACGAGCGTGACCCCCGCTCGCTCGCCAAGCGTGCCGAGGCCTACCTCAAGTCCACCGGCATCGCCGATGCCTCGCGCTGGGGCCCCGAGAACGAATTCTTCATCTTCGACAGCGTGCGGCACGGCAACTCGATGAACGGCTGCTTCTACGAGGTCGATTCCGCTCAGGGCGCGTGGAACTCGGGCAGCGACCTGGACGGCGGCAATCTCGGCCACCGTCCGGGCATCAAGGGCGGTTACTTCCCGGTGCCGCCGGTCGACACCTACCAGGACCTCCGTACCGCGATGTGCGGCGCGATGGAACAGCTCGGCCTCCAGGTCGAGGTGCACCACGCCGAAGTGGCCACGGGCGGCCAGGCCGAGATCAACGTGGCGTCGAACACCCTGGTCAGGAAGGCCGACGAAGTGCAGGTGCTCAAGTACGCGATCCACAACGTGGCCGCCGCGTACGGCAAGACCGCCACGTTCATGCCCAAGCCGATCGTCGGCGACAACGGCAACGGCATGCACGTCAACCAGTCGCTGGCCAAGGACGGCAAGAACATCTTCGCCGGCGACAAGTACGGCGGCCTGTCCGAGATCGCGATCTATTACATCGGCGGCATCATCAAGCACGCGAAGGCGCTCAATGCGCTCTGCAATGCCAGCACCAACAGCTACAAGCGACTGGTGCCGGGCTTCGAGGCGCCGGTCATGCTGGCCTACTCGGCGCGCAACCGCTCGGCGTCGATCCGCATCCCGCACGTGATCAACCCGAAGGGGCGTCGCATCGAGGTGCGCTTCCCCGACAGCACCGCGAATCCCTACCTGTGCTTCGCGGCGATGCTGATGGCGGGCCTCGACGGCGTGCGGAACAAGATCCACCCGGGCGACCCGGCCGACAAGGACCTGTACGACCTCGAACCCGAGGAGGCGAAGAACATCCCCACCGTGTGCCACTCGCTCGACATGGCGCTCGACGCCCTCGACAAGGATCGGGCTTTCCTCAAGGAAGGCGGCGTGTTCACGGACGACGTCATCGACGCGTACATCGCGCTGAAGATGCAGGAAGTCACCAAGCTGCGCATGTCGACCCACCCGGTCGAGCTCGAGCTGTACTACAGCGTCTGAACCGCCGAAGCGGACCGTCGGGCGGTCGCTTCCGGCCGCCCGGCGTGCCCGCCGGCTGACCTGTGTCGCGGAATGCGGGGGTCTCTTTGTCAGCGATAACGCCAGTGGCTATGCTCTGCCCCCATGAAGACCAGCGTGTTGATGCTCGGCTGCCTGCTCGCCTCGGCGAGCCTGGCCCAGTCCACGACCCGCGGCCGCGAGGTCTGGGAGTGGAAGGACGCGAACGGCGTGACGCACTACTCGGATGCGCCTGCGCCGGGCGCACGCAAGATCGTGATCCTCGGCGCGACGACGACGCCAGCGCCGACGCCACCGGCCACGCGTGCCGCGGCCACGCCCACGCCGGACACTGCCCGGTCGAATGCGGTGCAGTACACGAGCCTGGAAATCTGGTCGCCGGAGAACGGGGCGTCGTTCTTCGGCGGCGATGCCGTGGTCAACATCCGCATGCGCTCCGAGCCGGAGCTCGCGCAGGGCGACCGGCTGCTCACGTACCTCGACGGCAAGCTGATCCCCGGCGAGAACCTCTACGAGCACAATCTGTCGGCGGTCGAGCGCGGCGTGCACTCGGTGACGAGCGTGATCCTCGATTCGAAAGGCAACGAGAAGATTCGCAGCGCACCCGTGGTCTTCCACATCAAGCAGACCACCACGGTCGACAACCCGCGCAACAAGGGTCCGGCAGTGCGGCCGCCGGCGCCAAAGCCGGGCGGCTGAGCCCGCGCCCGCGTCGAAGCCCGCACGTCAGCCGCCTCCCGCAGCAGCGGGAGAGCGGACCCCGCGGGAGGGCGTGACGTGGCCGCCGAACTCCGCAACGTCAACCGGCCCGCGTCCTCCGAACTGATCGCGCTGCTCGACGGCGTCGGGACGTCGATCGTCTGGCTCGACGCGGACGGTGCCGTCGTCCACCTCAACGAACCGGGCGAGGACCTCTTCGGGCTGAGCCGCAACCAGGCGCTCGGTCGCTCGATGCGCGACCTGCTCAAGGCCAACACCGAACTCGAAGGCGTGGTCACCCGCGCCCGGGCCGCGTGCGCGCAGTACTCGCGCCGCGAGATTCCCTTCGAAGCAGGCCCTGGCGCGCCGCCACGCGTACTCGACGTGACCGTGACGCCGTTCGACCCGCCCGGCCGTCCCGGCAGCGTCGTGGTCGAGCTCAACGACACGACGCATCACCAGCGGATCACGCGCGAGAACAACCTGCTCACGCAGCTCGGCGGCAGCCGCGCGATGGTTCGGCAGCTCGCGCACGAGATCAAGAACCCGCTCGGCGGCCTGCGCGGCGCGGCGCAGCTGCTCGAGCGCCAGCTCAAGGAGCCGTCGCTGCACGAGTACACGACGGTCATCATCGCCGAGGCGGACCGGCTCGCGGCGCTCGTCGATGCACTGCTGGGGCCCGGCCAGCCGCCGCACAAGCAGCCGGTCAACATCCACGAAATCGTGCAGCACGTCGGGCACCTGCTGGCTGCGGAAGCGCCCACCGGAGTGCAGATCGAACGCGATTACGACCCGAGCCTGCCGCGGCTCCGGCTCGACCGGAACCAGATCATCCAGGCGCTGCTCAACCTCGGGCGCAACGCGATCCAGGCGGTCGACCAACACGGCCGCATCGTGCT
>DASSJN010000184.1:0-16064 GCA_035691185.1 Steroidobacteraceae bacterium | reverse complement strand
GGACCTGAGCTTCGTGCTCATGGAAACGCGCCAGACGCCCATGCACGTGGCAGGCCTGCAGACGTTCCTCCCGCCGGCGGATGCTCCGCGCGACTATCCAAGGCGGGTCTATGAGTACCTGCGCGGGTTTCCAGTGACGGCCTCGCCGTTCAACTACGTGTTGCGCGGTCTTGGCTCGGGCCACCTGCTGCCTCTGTTCGAGGTTGCCGACAAGGTCGACCTCGACTACCACCTGCGGCACTCGGCGCTGCCGTACCCCGGGGGCGAGCGCGAGCTCGGCATCCTGGTGTCGCGATTGCATTCGAACCCGATGGACTTCGATCGGCCGCTGTGGGAGATCCACCTGATCGAGGGATTGCACGGCGGTCGTTTCGCGCTGTATGCGAAGCTGCATCACTCGCTGGCGGACGGCGTCTCGGGCGTGGGCCTGCTCAATTACTCGGACGATCCCGCGTCGAGCGAGACCCCGCCGATCTGGGCCGCGGAGCGCCCGCGCAAGGCCCGCGGCGCGGCGACGCCCGGCACGCTCGGAGCCATCGGCGGGATGTCGAACGTGATGCTGAACCAGGCACGCGCGCTGCCCGACCTGTTTCGCGGCCTGCTGGGCTCGGCCCAGGCGGCGGTCGGGCTCAAGCCCGACCCGGAATTTGCCTCGCTTGCCGAAGCGCCACGGACGATGTTCAACGTCAACGTGACGCCGCAGCGGCGCGTCGCCACGCAGGCCACGACCCTGGCGCGCATGAAGGCGATCGGCGAGGCCGCCGGCGGCAGCGTCAACGACGTGCTGCTCGCGGCCTGCAGCGCCGCGATGCGGCGCTACCTGGTCGAAATGGAGGCATTGCCCCCCCGCTCGTTGATCGCCTCGATCCCGGTCGCCCTGCCGCGCGACACGAGCCAGCCGGGCGGCGGCGGCAACGCCATCAGCTTCGCCAACGTCAGGCTCGGCACCGACGTCGACGACGTGCGTATCCGCTTCGAGATCATCCGTCGCAGCAGCACGGTGGGTCGCGATTACCTCAAGCGCATGGGCCAGACCGCGCTGATCGCCTATACCGTGCTGATCAGCTCGCCGCAGATGCTCACGCGCGTACCCGCGATCGGCTCGCGCGTGCCGCCGATCTACAACGTGATCATCTCCAACGTGCCCGGGCCGCGCAGCAAGCTGTATTTCCTCGGCGCCGAGATGGAGGCGTACTACCCGATCTCCGCGCTCGCGCACGGGCAGGCGCTCAACGTCACGGTACTGAGCTACGCCGGCGGCCTCTACTTCGGATTCACCGGTTGCGCCGACAAGGTGCCGCACCTGCAGCGGCTGGCGGTCTACACGGGTGAAGCGCTCGACGAACTCGAACGCACGTTCGGCGCCGGCGCGGCCGGCGGCAAGCGGGGCGGCGCCGGGACCAGGCGCAAGGTGGCGAAGGTCGCGCCGCCCGCGGCGCGGCGGCCGCGACGGCGCAAGGTTGCCGTGGCGTAGGGCGTCGGGGCGCGTCAGCGCTGGCGCTGCAACGCGACGGCGTAGGGGTGCAGCGTGGCCGTCATGACGCCGGCGACGACGGCCGGATCGGATCCCATGAAGCGCTGCGCTTCGTCCTCGTCGGCCGCTTCGAAGATCACGAGCCCGAACGTCCTGTCGCCGGGCTCGCGCGTACGTCCTGCGAGTATGACCTTTCCTGCCGCCGTCGCCTGTTTCAGGTGCTCGAAGTGACGCGACACTGCGGCCGTGTCCTCGTCGGTCCAGGCCGCATCGTCATGCAATCGCGGGACGAGGCGCAGCACGTAGAGGAATTGCAAAGCCGGCGACTCAGGCGAACGTGAGCAGGTGGCGCCCGTAGGCCGCGACGTCGTCCCAGTCGGTGTAGTCGATCACCGCCGTGCGGTCCGTGGGCCCGTGCGTGTATTTCATGATCAGCCGGATCATGACCTGCTCGTGCCAGCGCCACGACGGGTAGTCCACCTTGCCGGCGATGACTTTGAGGTCGCGCGGTTTCCACGGCGAGAGCTCGAGGAACTTCTGCATGTAGCGGTTGCCCTCGACCGTGGCCTTCTCGGGCGTCCGCGCGACGACCGAGACGTTGAAGAACGAGTTGGGCCGCGCCTCGATCTGCGCGCGGTGCTTCGCGATGAAACCGAACACGCTCCTGTCGTAGGTGCCGTACAGCACCGGCGCGCCGAGCGCGACGACGGCATAGCGCGTCCAGTCGACGCCTTCCTTGTCGGCTTCGAGCAGGCTCATCATTTCGCCGCGGCCGCCGGCCGACTCGATGCTCTCGCAGATGCGCCGCGCGACTCGGGCCGTGTGCCCGCCGCGGCTCATGTACAGGACCAGCACTGACTTGGACATGGCCGGCAGCATACTGCCCAGGACGCGAACGGTGCAGCCGGGGATTCCGGCGTGGCAGAATGGTCGCGCCATGGCAGGCGATGCCGTCACCTCCAGTCCGTACTCGTCGCGAGAGGAGTGGGCCAACTGCGCCGTGCACGGGCTCGGCGTGCTCGCGAGCGTGATCGCCATCCCGTGGCTCGCGATGGTGGCGCTGGAGGGACGTGATCCCTGGCTGCTCGCCGGAGGCCTCGCGTTCGGTGTCAGTGCGCTGCTGATGTTCGGCACCTCGGTGCTCTATCACGCCGCACGAAATCCGCGCGCGCGGCTCCTCTTGCGTCGTCTCGACCATGCGGCGATCTACCTGCTGATCGCCGGCACGTACACGCCGTTCACGCTCGGCGTGCTCAAGGGCGCCTGGGGCTGGGCCATCGCGGGGGTGGTCTGGGGCCTAGCGGTGCTCGGCATCGTGTTCAAGACGACGTCGTTAGGCTTCCGCTTCCACAAGGCGTCCGTGCTGCTGTATGTCGTCATGGGGTGGCTCGTGATCGTCGCGATCGAACCGATGATGCGAGCGCTCGACCGGTTCGAAATGGGCTGGCTGCTCGCCGGCGGGCTCTGCTACACCGGCGGGGTCGCGTTCTACCTGTGGAAGGGCAGGCCGTACACGCACGCCGTCTGGCACCTCTTCGTGCTGGCCGGCGTCGCCTGTCACTTCGTCGCCGTGCTGAGCGTCACGACCCCCGGCTGATCCCGCGGACCAGGAGGGAAGCAGCGCCGTAAGGCCCAGCTTGCCCAAACGCATGCTGGACGATTCTCCAAGTGACGTCGGATGTCGCTGAACCCCCCGTTTCGAGCGCGCTGCGCAACGCCCCGATGTCTGTCAACGGGACGGCAAGGCCGTGTCGGGCACTGGGCACTGGCGAATTTATTACGCCCGCCTCGTAAAAATTTCGTTATTTTTCAACAGGAAAAACGAGGAATTTCTTCGATCAGGCGTGAACTACATGCCCGCTTCGCGGTCGCACCATACAGGCGGCAGCGGGCAGCACGGTCCCTGTCGTTCCCATGGGAACCAGACGACGTTGTTGATATGGAGGTCGACAGTCATGGCCAATGAAGGTGGCAGCAACACCGGCGGCAGCAGCGGAGGTCGTTCGAATCGCGGCTTCGCGGCGATGGATGCGCAGAAGCAGCGTGAGATCGCGAGCAAGGGCGGATCGGCGTCGGGAGGAAACTTTGCCAATGACCCGGAGCGCGCCCGCCAGGCGGGTCGCAAGGGCGGCGAAGTCTCGGGCGGTAATTTCGCGAACGATCCGCAGCGGGCCTCCGTGGCCGGGCGGAAGGGCGGTGAAGCCTCGCGTGGCGGACGTAATCGCAGTGCCGCCAGCCGCAGCGGCAGCAGCAGCACTGGCGGCAGCAGCGGTGGCAACGCCAGCGGCAACCCTGCTGGTACGAGCAGCGACGACGGCAGCAGCCGCTGAACGCGGACGCGGCTGAGCCCGGCCGGCGGCCGGCAGGGCGCTAGCCGCCGGCGTGTCGAATTCCCTTGCTGGGCCCAGCCGGGCTCCGAGGGTGGCGCGCAGCCAGATTGGCTGCGCGTCCTTTCTTGGCCGTGCGACGACAGCCGAGGGCGCCATGCCGATCGGCTGTTGCGCAGCGCAGCAAAAGTCCGCAGAGTCGTGGCGCATATGCCCGCCACCGTCCCGGCCACGCCTGCGCTGCACGGCACCCCCCAGGTCGTCGAAGTTGCCATCGTCGGGGCCGGCTTCGGCGGCCTCTGCATGGCGATCCAGCTGCTGGAGCGCGGGGAGCGCAACTTCGTCGTGCTCGAGCAGGCCGACGACGTCGGCGGCACGTGGCGCGACAACCACTACCCCGGCGCCGAATGTGACGTGCAGTCGCATCTGTATTCCTATTCATTTGCGGGCAAGGCGGACTGGTCGCAGCGCTACGCGGGCTGGGACGAGATCCAGCAGTACATCCTCGACGTCGCCGCACGTTACGGCCTGCGGCCGTACGTGCGCTTCCGCCAACGGGTGACGGGCCTGCATTTCGATGCGCCGACGGCACGCTGGCGCGTCATGACCGCCACGGGACTCGAACTCGCCGCACGGCACGTCGTCCTCGCGACCGGCCCGCTGCACGTACCGCATATCCCCAACATAGCCGGCCTCGAACGTTTCCAGGGACGCGTGTTCCACTCGGCGCGGTGGGACGGGACGTACGGCTTCGCGGGCAAGCGCGTCGCCTCGATCGGCACCGGCGGCAGCGCGATCCAGTACTGCCCGCGCATCGCACCGCAGGTCGAACGGCTGCACGTGTTCCAGCGTACGCCGGCCTGGGTGATTCCGCGTGACACGCGCCGCTACGGCGTGGGCGCCCGGCGCCGCTTCGCGCGCTTCGATACGTGGCGCAAGCTGCACCGGGCGCGCCTCTACTGGACCAACGAGTCACGGGTGTGGCCGATCTTCCACCCGGCGCTGGCGCGCGCGCTCCAGCGCGTGGCCGCCTGGAACATCCGTCGCGAGGTGGGCGACACCGACCTCGCGCGCAGGCTCACGCCCGATTACACGATCGGGTGCAAGCGGGTGCTGATCTCCAACGAGTGGTATCCGATGTTCCGCCGGTCGAACGTGGAACTCGTCACCGAGGGCATACGCGAGATCACCACGACCGGCGTCGTCACGAGCGACGGGGTCGAGCGACCCGTCGATTGCATCGTCCTCGGCACCGGATTCGTAGTCGACCCGCGCATCTACATGCGGGATTTTGCGGTCGCGGGCCTGCCGGGACACGAGCTCTCGCGCGACTGGCGCGCAGGCGCCGAGGCGTTCTACGGCATCTCCGTGAGCGGGTACCCGAACCTGCACCAGCTCGTGGGGCCGAACACGGCGCTCGGACACAATTCGATCATCTTCATGATCGAGGCGCAGGTGCATTACGTGCTCGAGTGCATGCGCATGCTGCGCGAGCGTGGTGCGGACTGGCTGACCGTCGAGCCGCGTGCACAGACCGAGTTCAACGCGCGCGTGCAGGCAGGGCTCAGGAACACGGTCTGGAGCACGGGCTGTCGCAGCTGGTACCAGCAGGACGACGGCCGCAATTTCACGATCTGGCCCTGGTCGACGTGGCGGTACTGGCTGGAGACCCGCAGGGTCGACGCGAGCAAGTACCGGTTCGGCAAGGCCGCCGCTGCGGCGGTGCTGGCTGCCAGCCTCGCGATGACCGCTTGCTCGGCGCCCGAAACACCCGAGCAGCAGGTCCGCGCAGTCGTGGCTGCCGCCGAAGACGCCGCGGAGCGTCGCGACCATTCGGACCTCATGGCGCTGGTGTCGCCGGAATTCGAAGGGGCCCGCGGCGAAGACGCCCGCGAGGTCTCGCGGATGCTGCGCGGCTACCTCGTCGCGCACCCGTCGATCCACGTCGCGACGCGCATCGATGAGGTCGACTTCCCATACGACGACATGGCGCGCGTCCGTCTCACCGTCGGCACGCTGGGCAGCGATGCGCGGGCGCTCGAAGTGTCGGCGGACACCCGGGCAGTGGCGCTCGAACTGCAGCGTCGGGACGGCGAGTGGCGCGTCACGCGGGCCGAGTGGGACTGAAGGGACACCGAGCTCGCACGCACCTGCGCGCGTTCCCCTGGCCGCGTGATCGTGCAGCGATCTCGATATCCGACGTTCGGATTCGGCGGGAACGGGTTGCGCGCACGTGACATCCAATGGACGCAACCGACGAAGCGTCGGGGTCACCACGAAGGATCAAGCCATGATGAAAGATTCGCTCGTCGTCGTACTCGCCGGGGCGCTCGCGCTGGTCGTCATGTCGGCACAGGCCGCCCCGGCCCCGGACGATGCGCAGATCGCGGCCATCGTCGTCACCGCGAATCAGGTCGACATCGACGCCGGCAAGCTCGCCGGTGACAAGGCCTCTTCGGAGGAAGTGCGCGCGTTCGCGCAGCAGATGGTCACGGACCACACCGCCGTGAACGCACAGGCCACGAAGCTCGTGACCCGGCTCAAGGTGACGCCGCGCGCGAATGCGACGAGCGAGTCGCTCAGGGACGGCGGCGACCAGAACCTCGCGGCGCTGCGCAAACTCGGGGGGCCGCAGTTCGACCGGGCCTATGTCGACCACGAGGTGGTCTACCACGAGCAGGTCATCGAGGCACTCGACACGGCGCTGATCCCGAACGCCAGCAATGCCGAACTGAAGAACCTGCTCGTCCAGGTGCGTCCCGCGTTCGTCGCGCACCTGGAGCATGCACGACACCTCCAGGCCGCGCTGAAGCGGTGAGCCCCGTGCGGCCAGAAGTCGTCCACGGGTCGGTCCGGGCCGTTCGCCGCGCGGCAATCGCCATGCTGGTGGCGCTCGCGGCAGGTGCGCCCGCCGTCGCCGCGACGCACACCGTCACCATCGTCGGCATGGTCTTCGACCCGGCCACGGTTCACGCCGCTCCCGGGGATCGAATCGTCTGGCTCAATCGTGACCTCGTGCCGCACACGGCCTCCGCCCTGGACCGGTCGTTCGAGTCCGGCCGCATCGATCCCGGCGAGCAGTGGAGCCTGGTCGTGACGGCCGCCGGCGCGGTCGACTACCGGTGCGCGTACCATCCCACGATGCAGGGACGCATGGAGGTGCGATGACGCCGCTATCCCGTGACGTTGCGAGCGAGGACGCGGTGGCCAGTGCCTCGCCTCCGGTGGACGACTCCACGCTGGTGGACCGGACACTGGGAGGCGATCGCGCCGCGTTCGCCTCGATCATGCGTCGCTACAACTCCCGCCTGTACCGGCTGGCGCGCGCGACCCTGCGCGACGACATGGAGGCGGAGGACGCGCTGCAGGACGCCTATCTCGCCGCCTATCGATCGCTGGGCCAGTTTCGACGCGACGCCGCACTCTCGACCTGGCTGTCACGACTCGTACTGAACCAGTGCTTCACGCGCATGCGTCGCGAGGCACGCCGCCACAACGTCGTCCCGATCACGCGGGCGGCCGACACAGGAGAACTCGAAAACGTGGCCGACCCAGCTGAAGGCCCGGAGGTCGACGCCATGAGGGGGCAGCTGCGGGCGCTGCTCGAGCGCAAGCTCGACGAACTGCCGGAGGATTTTCGCCTCGCCTTCGTGATGCGCGAGGTGGAGGACATGAGCGTCGGTGACGTCGCGCAGTGCCTCGGCATCGCCGAGGCGACGGTGCGCAGTCGCGCGTTCCGAGCCCGTGCGCTGCTGCGCGTGTCGCTCGCGCGGGACCTCGAGGTCGTCGAACGCGACGTCTACGAATTCGGCGGCGCGCGCTGCGACCGTACGGTCGCCGCCGTCCTGGCACGCCTGGCCGATTCGGGGTCAGACCCCAGTTAAGTTTTCCTTAACCGGGGTCAGACCCCGTTTTCAGATCAGTAGCGGAACAGCTGCAGCTGCAGCCAGAACTCGTCGCGGTCGTCCCCGCCGTCCACGCCGTGCTGGGCGTACGAAAACTTCAGGTTGCCGTTGTGGCCGGCGAACATGTAGCCGAGGCCGATCTGGACCTTGTCGGTATCCGCCAGCGCGTCGTCGTCGTAATTCCGGTCGGCGTACTGGATGAAGGGCAGCAGCTTCATCGAATTGATGTAGAAGCCGGCCTCCACGAGCAGATTCTCCTGCTCCGGCAGCGAGGTCAGGAAGACGTCACCGTCGAGGGTGCTCCAGTCGGCCTGGAGCGTCAGCCCGTTGCCGTCGCCGATGGGCTGGTCCCAGAACGCATCGACGCCGATCGTTTCGTACTCTTCCTGCTTGTCGTAGCTGGCGCCGAACGACAGCAGCTGCTTCTTGCCGAGCGTCGTTCCCGTGTAGAAGAGCCCCTTCTGGGCCTCGAACACGTTGAACATCAGCCGGCCCGCGAACCGGAAGTCGTTGGTCTGGTTCTCGCCACGCACGCCCTGCAGCACCGAAGCGCGATATTCCAGGTGGTCGCCGAACAGGTAGCCGCGGGCGCGCACACCGTAGTCGCGGCCCACCCGCGCCTGCAGCGGCGTCGACCAGACGAACGTGTATGGGCCGTAGTCGGTCGCCATGAGCGTCGCGGCGGACTGGTTGGAGTTGTACGAAATCGCGTCGAGCAGCATGCCGACATCGATGTTCAACGCGTCGCTGCCGGGCTTGTACGTGACGACGAAGTCCTGGATGTAGAGGTCGCCGGCATCCTTGCTGTTGGTGAAATTGGGGGCAGTACCAGTCGTCGTGCCCTTGCCGAGGTTCGGACTGTCGGTCTCGAAGAAGAACGACCACTGGTCGTTGATCTTGCCGCCGGCCAGTATGCGCAGGCGACGGAAGAACAGGTTCTGGGCGGTGTCGTCCTGGTTGACGTCCACTGACTCCGCCTGGCCCTGCATGAGAAACCCGAACTTGATGCTGCTCCCGTCAGTGGGCTGGATCTGCCACTGCGCATGGGCCGCCGGGGCGAGGCATGCGAACGTGGCGCCTGCCACGGCAGCCCACAGGGCCTTGGGTCGAAGGATCAGGTCACGCATGTTGTACTCCTGAGATGTAGTGCCGAAACGACACGGACTCCGAAACGATACCGCTGGGCATGGCGCGGTCTCCGCCCGCCTGTCGACGGGAAGCCATCGGTCACACGGAAGCGTGACTCGAGGGTGCCCTGCGCCCATCCCCCGATGGCGCACAAGGGCGTAAAGATGCGGTTTGACGTGACGAAAGGCATGGTCTGGTGGCTTCCCCCAATCAAGCCGTGCGACGCCCGGTCATGCTCGTCCCGGTGCATGTTGCGCGATATTGGCCTTTGGTAGCAATTTCGGCTTGCCACAGAGGCGTGTACTCTCCGCAACAGATGCCACGACAGATCATCGTCGCCGACGACCACCCGTTGTTTCGCGAGGCCTTGAAGGCCGCCGTGGGACGCCTGGAGCGGGGGGTCGGGTTCGTCGAGGCGGATTCGGTCGCGGCCATGCTGGCCGCCGCCGAGGCCCATCCCGGCGCGGACCTGCTGCTGCTGGACCTGAACATGCCCGGTGCCCACGGCTTCAATGCCCTCGCGCACGTGCGTGGCAGCCGGCCGGAACTGCCGGTCGTGATCGTTTCGGCCGACGACGACCCGCAGACGATCGCGGCGGCCCTGCGATTCGGAGCACAGGGATTCATCCCGAAGTCCACCGAGGCCGGGCAGATCGGCCAGGCAATCGAGGCCGTCCTGGCCGGCGAAATCTACACGCCGCCCGGTTATCACCCGCCCCGCGCCCCGACGTCGTCGGCCGAGGAACTCGAAATCGCCCGCCGGGTCGCGGAGCTCACGCCGCAACAGTTCCGCGTGCTGGGCATGCTCTGCGCGGGCCTGCTCAACAAGCAGATCGCCTACGACCTCGACGTCTCTGAGGCCACGGTCAAGGCGCACGTGACGGCCATCCTTCGCAAGCTAGGCGTGACGACGCGCACGCAGGCCGTGCTGGCGGCCGGCCGGCTCGCCGTCGACCGCTCGAGTCTCAAGCCGCCGCCCGAAGACATCGATTGAGGACGGCCGCGGGCCGGGTAGGTATTTACCGGGGGCTGCTGCGCTCAGCCTGAGCCGTTGCTGAGCGCGGCCTCGCCGAGGGCGGCGGCCGTCGGCGGGGGACGCGCGGAGGCGAGCAGGGCCCCGAGCAGCGCCCGCAGCGCTGCCGGCTTCACCGGTTTGCGCAGCACCTTGTACCCGAGCGCACTCGCACGCTCGGCGAGCGCAGCGCCGTGGTCGGCGGTGATGAGCGCACCGCGCGCGACCGCCACGCCGCCGACGCGCAGCGCTTGCAGCAGTTCGAGCCCGTCGCAGTCGCCTTCGCCGAGCCGATAGTCCGCCAGCACGACGTCGGGTGCGTGCTCATGGAACCGTCGGCGCGCCTCTTCCGCGGTCCCCGCGCGCAGGACCGTCAGGCCCCAGCGTTCCAGCAGGGTCTGCATGCCGTCGAGGATGGCCTCCTCGTCGTCGATGCACAGCACGGTGCCGCCCCCGAGACTCGATGGCGAGGCGGGGGCTGTCGCCGGCTGCGCCGTGGGCGCCGTTGGCGCCGGGCGATCGACCGGCTCGAGACGCACGCTGAACAGCGAACCGCGGCCGACGACCGACCTGAGGCTCAGGTCGAGGTGCAGCAGGCGTGCGATGCGATCGCAGATCGAGAGCCCGAGGCCGAGCCCCTTCTCCCCCCAGGGCGAGGTGCCCCCGAGCCCGCGGAACTCGCTGAACACCAGTGCGCGATGCTGCTCCGCGATGCCCGGCCCCGAGTCCCAGACCTGGACTTCGAGGCGCTGGCCGCGCGGGCGGCAGGCCACGATCACGCCGCCGCGCTGCGTGTAGCGCAGCGCATTCGAGACCAGGTTCTGCAGGACGCGCCGCAGCAGGACCCGGTCGCTGCGGACGTACGCCTGCGTGTGCCGCACGCGCAGCCGGAGCCCGCGCCGGGCGGCGACCGGCGCGAACTGCCGCTCGACGTCGGTCATCACGTCGTCGAGCGCGAAGTCGGTTATGTCGGTGCGCGTCGCGCCGCTCTCGAGCCGGGCGATGTCGAGCATGTCGTCGAGCACCTCCTCGGCCGCGCGCAACGAACCCTCGATGCGCCCGGCGATCTCGCCGACCGATGCGGCGTCCGGCGAGTCGGTCAGTGCGGACGCAAAGAGCCGCGCCGCATTGAGCGGTTGCAGCAGGTCGTGGCTCGCCGCGGCGACGAACCTCGTCTTGCTCGCATTGGCCTGTTCGGCCGCGCGCTTGGCCTCCGCCTCCGCGGCCAGCGCCTTCGACAGCTCCCGCGTCCGCTCCGAGACGCGCTGCTCGAGCGTCTGCTTGGCTTCGAGCAGTTGCTGTTCGTTGTGCTTGAACTCGGTGATGTCGGTGTACGTCGTGACGTAGCCGCCGTCCGGCATCGGCTGGCCGCGGATCTCGTAGACTCGGCCGTTGCGCCGGCGGCGCTGGATCACGTAGCTCGAGCCGGCCTTCATGTGCGCGAGCCGCTTACGGATCTGCTCCTCCGGATCGGTGTCGCCGAATTCGCCGCGCAGCGCGTTCCACCGGATCAGTTCCGCCACCGGAGTGCCGACCTCGATCAGGCGCGGCGGATAGTCGAACATCTCGACGTAGCGGCCGTTCCAGGCGACCAGACGCCCCTCCGCATCCGCCACGGAGATGCCCTGCGACACGTTCTCCATCGTCGCCTGCAGCAACTGCCGGCTGAAGCGCAGCTCCTGCGAGGTCTCGTCGAGCATCTCGGCGACTTCCTCGGCCGCGAGGCCGCGGCCGCTGAGCGCGTGCGTGAAGATCAGGCGCGCCGAGGAACCGCCGATGGCGCCCGCGAGCACGCGCTCCATGTGCTGCAGGAGGCCCCGGTCCGCCGGGTCGGACGGCTTCGGCGGTGGTCGTCGCACCTGCTCGGAGTACTCGAGCAACGCGGCCTGCGCCGCGGCGGAGCCGACGATGCGCTCCGCGGCCGTCAGCACGTCGGCGACGTGCGTGCTGCCGACCGAGCGGGACGGCACCTGCCGGACCGCGGGCCGCACGAATGCGGTCGCCGCCATGCGGTCGCGCAGCGATGATCGCGTGAGCAACGACAGCACCACCAGCACGAACACGTTGCCGCCGACGGCGAGCAGGGCGCCGCGCACCGATGGACTCAGGTGCGAAAGGCCCAGCCACCCCTGGACCTCGGCCCAGAGCAGGTCCCACGGGCCCTCGTGCTCGAGCACGCTTGGCCCGATCAATCCGCCGGCTGCGAAGTTCGGCAGCAGCAGCGCATACACCCAGATCGCGAAGCCGGTCATCAGGCCCCAGAACACCGCCCGGCGCGAGGCGCGGCGCCAATACAGCCCGGCGAGGATGGGCGGCGCGAACTGCGCGAACGCGGCGAACGCCAGCAGCCCGATCGAGGCGAGGCTCGCCGGGGTGACGGTGTTGCGGTGATAGGCGTAGGCCAGCAGGGCGAGCCCCAGGATCGCCGCACGGCGCAGCCAGAGCACGAGGCTGCCGATATCGCGACCCTCGGTCGGCTTGAGCCAGCGGCTGCGCCACAGCGCGGGCATGACGAGGTCGTTCGTGACCATCGTGGCGAGCGCGATGCTCGACACGATGACCATCGCCGTCGCGGCGGAGAGGCCGCCGAGGAACGCGAGCACGGCGAGCGCGTAGGCGTCGCGTTCCAGCGGCAGCGTCAGCACGAAGGAGTCCGGGTTGTGCGTCGCGTCGAGGCCGGAACCGAGACCCGCCAGCACGATCGGCACGACCAGCACGGTGAACGCGACGAGGTAGCCCGAGAAGACGAGCCGTGCCTTGCGGATGTCGCTCGCGTCGGCGCACTCGACGAAACCGACGAGGAATTGCCGCGGCAGGCAGAAGATGGCGACGCCGGCGAGCGCCGTGGTCGCCAGGAAATCGCCGGAGAACACGGAGGCGGCCGAGCCGAGCGGCGTCTGGTCGAGGCGCGGCGCGCCGTCGAGGTGCAGCAGTGCGAACACGCCGACCGCGGCGAACGCGAGCAGTTTGACCACGGACTCGAACGCGATCGCCAGCATGACGCCCTCGTGATGCTCGGTGGCGTCGAGGCGGCGGGTGCCGAACAGCGTCGCGAACAGCGCCATCAGCAGCGCGACGTACAGCGCAGTGTCGTCGAGCCACTCGCGATGAGCGCCCGACGAGCCGGTCAGCACGTCCAGGCTCGTGCCGACGGCCTTGTATTGCAGCGCCAGGTACGGCACGCCGGCCGTGAGCGCGATGACGGCGACCAGCGCGCCGAGGCCGGGGCTCTTGCCGAAGCGCGAGGAGACCAGGTCCGCGATCGAAGTGATGTTGTGTGCGCGGACGACGGCGACGAGCCGTTCGAGGAACGGCGTCGCGAACAGGAACACGAGCGCCGGCCCCAGGTAGATCGGCACGTAGCTCCAGCCGTCGCGAACGGCCGTCCCCACGGCGCCGAAAAAGGTCCAGGTCGTGCAGTACACGCCGAGCGCGAGGCTGTAGATCCAGGGGCGCAGCCGGGCGATGCCGGGATAGACCGAGCGCCGCTCGCCGTAGAACGCGACGCCGAACAGCATCAGCAGGTAGCCGAGCGCGAGCGCCGAGAGCAGGACGCCGGAGGACATGCAGGAAGTGTTTAGTGTCCAGTGTCTAGTGTCTAGTGGGGCGCGGCAACGCCACGGCCGGCGCAGTCGGCCTCCGACTGACCGCTAGACACTGCACGCTGGACACTAGCGTTTCGGCGGCCCCGGCCAGAACGCATTGGTCCGCCGCACGTACTCCGCATAGCCGGGACGACGCGTCCCGATGTCCCGCTCGAGCAGCGCTACGCCGGAGACGCGCAGCAGCAGTACGGTCATGATCACCGGCCCGGCGATCGACCACCAGGCGCCGGCGCCGAGGGCGATGAGGTAGAACCCCCACCAGACGCAGAAGTCGCCGAAGTAGTTCGGGTGACGCGTGTAGCGCCAGAGGCCACGGTCCATCACCTGCCCGGCGCTGGCCGGGTCGGCCTTGAAGCGCGCGAGTTGCCAGTCGCCGATGCTCTCCAACAGCCAGCCTGACAGCCACACGCCGGCGCCGAGCCAGTCGAGCCCGCCGAGCGGGCGCGGGTCTCCGGCGATGCCGCCGAGCAGCGGCAGCGAGATGATCCAGGCCAGCACCGCCTGCATCCCGAAGACGAGGTACAGGCTCTTCCAGGCAAAGCCCGGGTCATTGCGGTGGCGGATGGCCTGGTAGCGGCGATCCTCTTCGTGTCCGAACGTGCGCCTGCCGAGATGGACCGCCAGGCGCAGCCCCCAGAGCGTCACGAGCGCGAGCAGGAGCATCGTCCGCGGCTCGGCCGGCGCCGTCGATCGCGCATAGCTGAACGCTGCGAGCACGAACAGCAGCGACCACAGCGTATCGACCACGGTCACGTTGCGCAGCGCGACGCTGAGCGCCCAGGTCAGCCCGGCGGCCACGAGCAGCAGCGGCAACGCCTGCAACCAGGTTGCGAGCAGCGATGGCATGTCTGCGATCTCCCCGAGTCTTGCGATGCGCCGGCCCCCGGCACACTCTAGCCGAGGCAGCGCTGGCTGCCGACTGGCGTGGCGGCAGAGGACGGCAGGATCGACGCATGGGCGCGCCAGAATCGACTCGGCGAATGCGGAATGGAGGTGACTCGATGCGCGTCGGGGTCATCTCCGACACGCACGGCAAGTTGCGGCCGGAGGCCATCGCCGCGTTGCACAATTGCGCGCTGATCCTTCACGCCGGCGACATCGGGCGCGCGCAGGTGCTCGAGGAGTTGCGCAAGGCGGCGCCGCGGGTCGTGGCGGTGCGCGGCAACGTCGACGGCGACTGGGCGGCGGGCCTCCCCGAGCAGGCCGAGGTCGACGTCGCGGGGCATCGCGTGCTGCTGCTCCACGACCTGAGCCGACTCGCGGTGGACCCGCGCGCCTGCGGGTTCGACGCAGTCGTTTCCGGTCATTCGCACCAGCCGCGCATCGAACGTCGACAGGGCGTGCTCTACGTCAATCCGGGCAGCGCCGGGCCGCGCCGTTTCCGGTTGCCGGTCGCCCTTGCGCGGTTGCACGTGTCGGCGACGCGGCTCGACGCCGAGATCGTCCAGCTCCCGGTCTGATGTCTAGGGTGCCGCGAGGATTGCTGCGAGCAACGCGTCGTCGATGTTGCCGCCCGACAGCGTCACCGCCACCGTGCGGTCGCGCGTGTCGAGCTTGCCGCTCATGACGCAGGCAAGCGCCACGGCACCGCCCGGTTCGACGACGAGCTTGAGCGTGCGCGCCGCGAACGCGATCGCGCGCCGCACTTCGTCGTCCGACACGGCGAGGCCACCGCGCAGCAGCGGCTGGTTGATCGCGAACGTCAGTTCGCCCGGCATCGGCGCGAGCAGCGCGTCGCAGATCGAGGCTGGCATGCCCGGCTCGTTGCGCTGACGGCGACCGGTCTCGAGCGAGCGCCTGTGGTCGTCATGGGCCTCCGGCTCCGCCGTCCAGATCGCGGCGTGCGGCGCGAGCTTCTGTATCGCGATCGCGATGCCCGCCGTGAGCCCGCCGCCGCTGCAGCAGACGATCACGTCGTCGAGCGTGAGGCGCAGGTCCGCCGCCTGCTCCGCGATCTCGAGCCCGACCGTGCCCTGTCCCGCGATGACGTCGGGGTCGTCGAAGGAGGGCACGAGCGTGGCGCCGCGTTCCGCCGCAATCTTCGCCGCGATCTGCTCGCGGCTCTCGTGGACGCGGTCGTACTCGACGACCTCGGCCCCCATGTCGAGCGTGTTCTGGAGTTTCATGCGCGGCGCGTCGCTAGGCATGACGATCGTGGCGCGGATGCCGAGCCGGCGCGCGGCCTCGGCCACGCCCTGCGCGTGGTTGCCCGAGGAGAACGCCACGACGCCGGCAGCACGTTCGCTCTCGTCCAGCCGGGCGAGCCGGTTCCAGGCGCCGCGGAACTTGAACGAGCCCGTGTGCTGCAGCGTCTCGAGCTTGAGCAGGATGCGCCCGCCCGTCAGCCGGTCGAGCGGCGTGTCTGCGAGCAGCGGCGTGCGACGTGCGTGGCCGGCGATACGCTTGGCCGCGGCCCTGACGTCGTCGAAGACGGGAATGCGGGTCATCGAAAAATCGGGGCCCCTGTCGGCGGCGCGGGATTCGTCGCACCATTGCGTCCTCGTGAGCGTACACCAATCGATCGCCCCCGGTTGTGAGCCGACCTGCCACGGATGCAGGCACCGGAGCCTGACGCTCGAGGCGAGCCTCGCGCAGAAGCAGCGCTACCTCGAG
>DASSJN010000183.1:0-7826 GCA_035691185.1 Steroidobacteraceae bacterium | reverse complement strand
GAGCCGCTGCTGCTGCGTGGCCTTGGCCACGCCGAAGTCGATGACCTTCGGCACGGGGACGCCGTCGTGCAACGTGACGAGGATGTTCGACGGCTTGAGGTCGCGGTGGATGATCCCGCGCAGGTGGGCGTGCTGCACGCCCGCGCAGACCTGCGCGAACAACGCAAGACGTGTCGCGACGTCGAGCCGCCGCTCGTCCGCGTAGCGCGTGACCGGGATGCCCGCCACGTATTCCATCGCGAAGTACGGTCGGCCGTCCGCCGTGGTGCCCGCGTCGAAGATGCGCGCGATGTTCGGGTGCGCGAGCACCGCGAGCGCCTGGCGCTCGAGTTCGAATCGGCCGATCACTTCGCGCGTGGCGAGCCCGAACTTCAGGATCTTGAGCGCGACGCGGCGCCGCACGGGCGCCTGCTGCTCCGCGAGGAACACCTCGCCGATGGCACCCTCGCCGATGCGCTGGAGGATCCGATAGGCGCCGACCTGGTGCGGCGAAGCCAGGCGCGGGAACTCCGGGACGTCGTACGCGAGCATCGAATCGGGCGACTCGGCGTGCGCGCGCAGCAGTCCACGCACCTGCTCTCGCAACCCCGGGTCCGCGCACGATTCGAGCAGGCGCTCGCGCTCCGCGTCGGACGTCGCGTCCATGCAGGCGTCGAACAGGCGTTGTTGACTGTCCAGGCTCACGGCGCTGCCGACGACGCGACGATGCGTTGTTGCAGCCACGCCCGCGCGAAGGCCCAGTCGCGCTTGGCGGTCGCCGGGGAGATCTCCAGGGCCTGCGCCGCGTCCTGGATCGACAGGCCCGCGAAGAATCGGAGGTTCACGAGGTCGGCCAGCCGGGGAGCCTCGAGGCGAAGCTGCTGCAGTGCAGCGTCGATCTGCAGCACGTCGAGGTCCTGCTCGACCGCCGGCATGTCGAGATCCGAGCCGTTCAAGGTGACGCGTTCGTACTCGGCGCCGCGTTTGCTCGCGAGACGCTTGCGTGCGTGGTCGACGAGGATCCGGCGCATGGCCTCCGCGGCCGCGCCGAAGAAATGACGGCGGTTCTCCCAGGTCGAGCCCGCCGCGCCCAGCCTCAGGTAGGCCTCGTTGACCAGCGCCGTCGGCTGGAGCGTGTGCCCCCGGCCTTCCCTTCGCATGTTGGCCTGGGCCATGCGGCGAAGCTCGTCATAGACGGACCGATAGAGGGCGTCGAACGCCGACCGGTCCCCGGATTCGGCGGCCACCAGCAGCCGCGTGACGTCTCCCCTCCCCATGTACCGACCCGCCGCGTCCTTGGGTTGAGCCAGTTCCCAAGGATTCTACGCATGACCTCACATGCGGGCCACAACCCCATGCCAGACCCAGCAACAACTCGCGCACGGCGCGAATGGAGAATCCCATGAACCACCGCAACACACTCGCCGGGCTTGCCGTCGCATTGGCGGCGTCGCTCGCGCAGCCCGTCCAGGCCGACGAGGTCACGGCGCCCACCGTGCCGGCCAGCATCCAGGTGCCCGCGGGCCACGTGCCGTACCTGGTCGGCCACGCCGCCGGCACCCAGAACTACGCCTGCGTGCCGACCGACGGCGGCATCGTCTGGCAGCTCTACACGCCGCAGGCGACGCTCTTCGACGCCATGGGCGAGCAGCTGACCACGCACTTCTTCAGCCCGAATCCGCTCGCGGCCGCCGAGTTCCTGCCGACCTGGCAGCACTCCGCCGATACGAGCGCCGTGTGGGTGAAGGCGGATGCCGCCCCCTACACGGGCACGGACTTCGTCGAGCCGGGCGCCGTGGCGTGGCTGCGACTCAAGGTGGTGGCGTCCGTCGGCGGTGCGACCGGCGGCCAGTCGCTCACGGCGACCACGTACATCCATCGCGTGAACACGACGGGAGGCATCGCGCCTGCCGCCGGCTGCTCCAAGCCGCGGGATCTCGGCAAGAAGGCCTTCGTGCCCTACACGGCCGATTACTACTTCTACAGGGAAGCGGCCTGAGCCGACGCGCACCGCAGTGCGTCACGCGGCGGAGGAGCGGAACACGTCGATCCGCTGCTCCGCCGCGCGTCCTGCGAGCGGCGTCCACCCCCGACCGCTGAGCCAGTTCGCGCTGATTCTCCGCATGTACTCCGTGTGGGCCGACTTGCCCCACGACCGATCGCCAAGGAGGCACACGCACGTGATCCCAGATACTGAAAGGTTTCCCGCCGGGAGCCGCGCCAGCCGGTACGCCCGCCTGCTGCTGGAGTCTCCCGGCAACCCGTGGGACATCGAGCGGCACGTGTTTCGCGGCCGCGCGCTCGACTTCTCGCGCAAGTTCCTGCCGGACGGACTGACGCTGCTCGATCGCCTCGATTTCCTCGAGCCGGACGAGACCCGTCTGCTCAGCCAGGTGCAGGGGCGGACGTACGCCGCGACCTTCGGACTGGTCGAACGCGTGATCGGCGCGACGGCCCTGCTGCAGGCGCAGGCTCACGTACACGGCGACCAGGCCGCCGTCGAGGCGCTGGTTCGCTTCGCGAACGACGAACTGAAGCACCAGGAACTGTTCCGCCGGCTGGAGCGCATGATGCACGCGGGCATGCCCCACGGCTACGCCGTGGTCGCGGCACCCGACGAGTTCGCGCGCACCGTGCTCGGTCGAAGCGCCTGGTCGCTGCTCGCCATGGCGTGTCACATCGAACTGCTCGGGCAGGCGCATTACGAGCAGGCGTTCGCGCCCGGCTACGACCTCTGCCCGCTGTACCACGACGTCTTCCGGTTCCACTCGCGGGACGAGCGGCAGCACGCGCTGCTCGACGAACTCGAGTGGGCCGCGGAACACACGAATCTCTCGGCCGCCGAACGCGACGAGGCTGTCGTCGACTTCATCGCGCTCCTGACGACGTTCAGCGACGTGCTGCTGGCGCAGTCGCAGGCCGACACACGCTACTTCCTGCAGGCGGCCGGTCGTCGCTTCACGCCGCTCGAGGCCAGGCACGTGGCCTCGACGATACTCGCCGCCAGCCGCTGGCAGTTCATCGTCTCCGGCATGCAGCACGTCCACTTCCGTCGGCTCCTGAGCAGCATGACGACGGCCGAACAATGTGCACGAATCATGGCGGCGTTGCAGCCGGTCATGCAGGCCTGACGGCGAGCGAGGTCACGGTCATGAGCTGGTTGCTGTCGAAGGGACTCCGATCGTTCGTACTGCTCGCGGCCGCCGCGAGCCTGCTGCTCAACGTGGCGCTGCTGATGCCCGCGCTCTACATGATGCAGGTGTTCGACCGCGTCTTTGCGAGCGGCAGCGTCGAGACGCTCGTCATGCTGAGCGCGATCACGCTGCTCTTCCTCGTGTTGAGCTGGTTCCTGGACGTGGCGCGCACGCGCTCGCTGGGCCTGGCCGGGCGCTCGCTCGAACGGCTGCTCTCGCCGGCGGCGCTCCGTGGCGCGCTGGAACAGGCCTCGAGCGGCGTCGGCCGCGCCGATGCCGACGCGTTGCGCGACATCGCACAGTTGCGCGGGCTGCTGGGCGGCAGCGGCATCCTCGCGCTGTTCGACGCGCCGTGGCTGCCGGTCTACCTGCTGGTCATCGCGCTGATGCACCCCTGGCTCGGCCTCGTGGCGGCGGTCGGCGCAGTCGTCCTGGCCGCGCTCGGCCTGCTCAACGACCGGCTCACGCGCGGGCACGCCGATACGGTCGTTCGTCGCACGCGCGGCTCGACGCGCCGCGCCGAGGCTCTCGCGCGCAACGCGGAGGTGATCGTCGGCATGGGCATGACCCTCGCCGCGATCGCGCGCTGGCAGCAGGACCACGACGAACTCCTGCGCGCGCAGGACGCGCACGGCCAGCGTGCGGCGAACCTCGCCGCGCTCGCGCGCGCGACCCGGCAGGTACTGCAGGTGGCCACGCTCGGGATCGGCGCATGGCTCGTGATCGGCCGCCACGCGTCGCCCGGCGTGATGATCGCCGCCACCGTGCTGCTGGGCCGTGCGCTGCAGCCGGTCGAGCACCTGATCGGCGGGTGGCGCGTGCTGGTCGACGCGCGCGGCGCGTGGCGCCGGATGGGTGAACGGCACGCCGCAGGGTCTGCCGAGCCGCGCGTGGGACTGCCGGCGCCGACCGGCACGCTCGAGGTGGAGCGGGTGACGTTTGCCGTCGCCCCGGGCCGCCCGCCTCTGCTCAGAAACCTGGGTTTCGCGCTCGCGGCCGGGGACAGCCTCGGCCTCGTGGGCCCCAGCGCTTCGGGCAAGACGACCCTGGTGCGACTGATCCTCGGCCTGCGACGGCCGCAGTCGGGAACCGTGCGACTCGACGGCGCCGACGTGTCGCGCTGGGACCGGGACGCACTGGGCCCGCACGTAGGCTACCTGCCGCAGGACGTGGAACTCTTTGCCGGGACGGTCGGTGAGAACATCGCGCGTTTCACCGGCGTAGCCGGTGAGCCGGCGTCCGAGCGCATCGTCCGTGCCGCACGCCGTGCGCACGCCCACGACATGATCCTGCAGCTCCCGGACGGGTACGACACGCAGGTCGGCGACGCCGCGGCAGCGCTCTCTGGCGGCCAGCGCCAGCGCATCGCGCTCGCGCGCGCGCTCTACGGCGAGCCGCGGCTCGTGGTGCTGGACGAACCGAACGCCAACCTCGATGCGGCCGGCGAGGCCGCCCTGCTCGCGACCCTTGCGGACCTCAAGACCGACGGCGTGACCGTCGTCATGGTCACGCACAACCCGACGTTCACGGCGGCGCTCGACAAGCTGGCCGTCCTGAAGAACGGCGTTCTGGAGATGTTCGGCCCGAGCGCGGCCGTGCAGGCACGCCTGCACGGCGGAACGCAGCCCGCGCGTGTCGTCGCGTTTCCCCCCGTTCGTCCCGCCGAGGCCCTCTCATGAGCATTTCCGCGCCGACCAGCTTCGCCAGACTGTTGATGCAGGGCGAGACCGATCCGCTCGCGCATCGCGCGCTCCAGCGCCAGCTTCGCAGCGTCTGCATTGCACTGCTCGTGACCGGCGCCGTGCTCGCCCTGTGGGCGACGACGGCGCCGCTGTCCGGCGCCGTCCTGGCAACCGGCAAGCTCAAGACCGAGTTGAACCGCAAGACCGTGCAGCACCAGGAAGGCGGACTCGTGCGCGAGATCCTCGTGCGTGACGGTCAGACGGTGCGCGCCGGCCAGCCGCTGGTCGTCATCGGCGACGTCCGCACGGATGCGCAGCTCAGCCTGCTGCAGGACCAGCTCGAGGCCGAGCGCATCCGTCAGGCGCGCGCGTCGGCGGAAGCGGCCTTCGCTCCGCGCTTCGCAGCTCCTGCGGACCTCGCCGACAAGCCGGGCGTGGCCGGGCACGTCGATCGCGAGCGTGCGCTGTTCGAAGCGCGGCGACGCGGCCTGGACGAACACGTGGCGGCGGTGCAGGCCCAGGTGCGCGATGCGCGGGCGCAGACGACCGCCCTGGCCGAACAGATCGCTGCCACCGAGACGAGCGCCCGCCTCGCGAGCGAGGAGCTGCAGATGAACGAGAAGCTCGTGCGCGACGGCTTCGTGCAGCGCGCCCGGCTGCTGCAGCTGCAGCGGGACGAAGCCGATTATCGCGGCCGCCTGTCGGAGACGCGGAGCGACCTGGCGGTCGCGCGCCAGAGAATCGCCGAGCTGCAGGCCCGGCTCGCGCTGGCCCGCAACCAGTACCAGCAGCAGGCGACGGACGAAGCGCGGGAGTCCGCCGCGCGCATCCGTGAACTCGAGCAGCAGTTGCGCCCGTCGACCGACCAGGCCGAACGCCAGTACGTGAGGGCTCCGGTCGCGGGGCGCGTCATGGCGCTGCGCGTCTCCGCCGTCGGCGAAGCCATCGGCCCGCGCGACGCGATCCTCGACCTCGTCCCGACGCAGGAGAAGATCGTCGTCGAGGCGCGCATCCGGCCGCAGGACGTCAACCACGTCCACGAGCAGTCCGCGGCGGACGTGCGATTGACGGGCTTCGACGCCCGCACCACGCCACTACTGCCCGGCAAGGTGGTGTTCGTCTCGCCGGACCGCATCACGTCGCCCGAAACGGGCGAGGCCTGGTACGTCGCGACGATCGAAGTGGACGGCCAGGCGCTGGCGGGGCATCCCGAGTTAGAGCTGCAGGCAGGGATGCCGGCCGAGCTCTTCGTCAAGACGCCCGCGCGCACGCTCTTCCAGTACCTCGCCAGACCTTTGAATGCGTTCGCGAGCCGCGCCATGCGCGAGCCGTGAGCGGACCCGACAACGACACTGCAAAGAACACATCACCCGGGAGAAGATCATGTCCACTTCGATCAAGCCCACCTCCACCGACCTCTGGCTGGAGGGCGACACGAGCCTGCTCGAGATGCAGACGCTCATGAGCTCCGACAGCTTCCAGACCCTGCAGGCGTCTGCAGGAACCAAACAGCCTGGCGGGGGGGCGATTTCCAGCACGTTCAGCAACGGCACGCTGACCGTGACGGGCAACAAGTCCGACAACACCATCGAAATCAGCCGCAACGCGAGCGGGGCGATTCTCGTCAATAACGGGGCCGTCAAGACGACGGGCGGATCGCCGACGGTCGCGAACACCAGTCTCATCGAGGTCTACGGCAACGGCGGTGCCGACACGATCACGCTGAACGAGTCCCTGGGCGCGCTGCCGCGCGCCAGCCTGTACGGTGGCGGCGGCAACGACGTGCTGACGGGCGGCTCGGGCAACGACCAGCTGTTCGGCCAGGACGACAACGACACGCTGCTCGGCAAGGGCGGTTTCGACGTCCTGTACGGCGGCGCGGGAAATGACGTGCTGACGGGCGGCGACGCCGACGACCAGATGTATGGTGAAGCCGGCGACGACCGCATGATCTGGAACCCGGGCGACGACAGCGACCTGATGGAAGGCGGCAGCGGCACCGACACCGCCGAGGTCAACGGAGGTGGTGGTGCCGAAGTCTTCACCGTGACGGCGAACGGCACGCGCGTGCGCCTCGACCGTCTCGACCCGGCACCGTTCAACCTCGACATCGGCACGACCGAGAACGTGGTCGTCAACATGGGCGGCGGCGACGACCGGTTCTCCGCCACCGGTGATCTCGCGTCGCTGATCAAGGTCACGGTCGACGGCGGCGCCGGCAACGACACCATCCTCGGCAGCAACGGCGCAGACCTGCTGCTCGGCGGCGACGGCAGTGACTTCATCGACGGCCAGCAGGGCAACGACGCCGTGTTCCTCGGCGCCGGCGACGACGTCTTCCAGTGGGACCCCGGTGACGGCAGCGACACCGTCGAGGGCCAGGACGGAATCGACACGCTACGGTTCAACGGCAGTAACACCGGCGAAATCTACGAGGTTGCCGCGAACGGTGGCCGCGCGCGCCTGACCCGCAACGTGGGCATCGTCACGATGGACCTGGACGACGTCGAGCGCATCGACGTCAACGCGCTCGGCAGCAACGACACGATCGTCGTCGGCGACCTCGCCGGCACCGACATCACCCAGGTGAACGTCAACCTCGCCGGCACGCTCGGCGGCATCGTGGGCGACGCCGTGGCCGACACCGTGGTGGCGACCGGCACCGGCAACGGCGACGTGATCGACGTCTTCGGCAGCGGCACGTCGGTGTCGGTCCTCGGCCTGTCGGCGACGGTGAACGTGACGAACGTCGACACGACGCTCGACACGCTGGTCGTCAACGGGCTTGGCGGCAACGACAGTATTTCGGCCACGACCGTGCCCGCCGGCGTCACCAAGCTGACGCTCGACGGCGGCGCCGGCGACGACACGCTGCTCGGCAGCCAGGGCAACGACGTGCTGCTCGGCGGCGACGGCAACGACTTCGTCTTCGGCGACGGTGGCAACGACGTTGCCTACCTCGGCGCCGGCG
>DASSJN010000182.1:0-4519 GCA_035691185.1 Steroidobacteraceae bacterium | reverse complement strand
TTGCGCGGCATGAACGACCACTTGAGGCCGGTCGGGAAACCCGCCCCCCCGCGCCCGCGCAGGCCGGAGGACTTCACCGCCTCGATGACCTGCTCGCGCGGGGGCTTCTCGGCGAGGATCCTCTTCCACGCCTCGTAGCCGCCGATCTTCCGGTACGTCTCGATCTCCCACGGGCGCTCGTACTTGAGCGGCTCGAAGCAGACGAGGTTCAGCGAAGAGGTCCAGTCGGCCACGCGGCGCTCCTGCTCACTTGTGGTCGTCGAGAATCCGGTCGACCTTCTCGGGCGTCAGGTTCTCGAAGTAGACGTGGTTGACCATCATCATCGGTGCGCCGTTGCAGGCCGCGAGGCACTCCTCCTCCTGCTTGAGGTAGAAACGACCGTCCGCCGTGCTCTCGCCGACCGTGATGCCGAGGCGACGCTGGATGTGCTCGAGGATCGACTCGCCGCCGCAGAGCATGCACGAGATGTTGGTGCACACTGAGATGTGGTGGCGCCCCGTGGGCCGGGTCTCGAACATCGAGTAGAACGTCGCCGCCTCGTAGACCTGGATGGCCGGGATGCCGAGATACTCGGCGACGGCGTCCATCGACTCGGTCGGCAGGTGTCCCTTCTCGTGCATCACCGCGTGCAGGGCTGCGATCACCGCCGAGCGCCTGCGGTCCGCCGGGAATTTCGTGAGCCACTGGTCGATCTCTGCGCGCACGTGCGCGGAGAGCGGCTCGCCCGTGTCGTGGGGGTGGGCTTCGCTCATCGGTCGATCTCTCCGAACACGATGTCCAGGGTGCCGATCACGGCGACCACGTCGGCCAGCATGTGGCCCTTGGTCATTTCCTCGAGCGCGGCGAGGTGCGGGAAGCCAGGGGCACGACACTTGACCCGATACGGCTTGTTGGCGCCGTCGGAGACGAGGTAGATGCCGAACTCGCCCTTCGGCGCCTCGACGGCCGAGTACGTCTCGCCCTCGGGCACGCAATAGCCTTCCGTGAACAGCTTGAAGTGGTGGATCAGCGACTCCATGTCGCCCTTCATCTCCTCGCGCCGCGGCGGGACGATCTTGTGGTCGTCGACCATCACCGGGCCGGGGTTCACCTTCAGCCAGTCGACGCACTGCTTGACGATGCGGTTCGACTGGCGCAGTTCCTCGACGCGCACGAGGTAGCGGTCGTAGCAGTCGCCGTTGACGCCCACGGGGATGTCGAAGTCCACCGCGTCGTAGACCGCATACGGCTGCTTCTTGCGCAGGTCCCAGGCGACGCCGGAGCCGCGCAGCACCGGGCCGGTGAAACCGAGGTTCATCGCGCGCTCCGGCGAGACCACGCCGATGTTGACCGTGCGCTGCTTCCAGATGCGGTTGTCGGTCAGCAGCGTCTCGTACTCGTCGACGGCCTTGGGGAACCGCGCCGTGAAGTCGTCGATGAAGTCCAGCAGCGAGCCAGAGCGCGCCTCGTTGAGGCGGTCGATCTCCTTGCGGCTGCGGAAGCGCGACGGCGCGTATTTCGGCATCGTGTCCGGCAAGTCGCGGTAGACGCCGCCGGGCCGGTAGTACGTCGCGTGCATGCGCGTGCCCGAGACCGCCTCGTAGCAGTCCATGAGGTCCTCGCGCTCGCGGAAACAGTACAGGAACATGGTCATCGCGCCGATGTCGAGGCCGTGCGCGCCGAGCCACATCAGGTGGTTCAGGATGCGCGTGATCTCGTCGAACATCGTGCGGATGTACTGGGCGCGCACCGGCGGCTCGATGCCGATCAGCTTCTCGATCGCGCGCACGTACGCGTGCTCGTTGCACATCATCGAGACGTAGTCGAGGCGGTCCATGTAACCGATCGACTGGTTGTACGGCTTCGACTCGGCCAGCTTCTCGGTCGCGCGGTGCAGCAGGCCGACGTGCGGGTCGGCTTTCTGCACGACCTCGCCGTCCATCTCGAGCACGAGACGCAGCACGCCGTGCGCAGCCGGGTGCTGCGGGCCGAAGTTCATCGTGTAGCTGCGGATCTCAGCCATTGCGGGGAACGTCCTTGAGCGCCGGCGCGTAGCGGTTGTCCTCGCGGATCACGCGCGGGACGAGCGTGCGCGGCTCGATGCTGACGGGTTCGTAGACGACGCGACCCTTGGTCGGGTCGTAACGGACCTCGACGTTGCCGCTGAGCGGGAAGTCCTTGCGGAACGGGTGGCCCAGGAAGCCGTAGTCGGTCAGCAGCCGGCGCAGGTCCGGGTGACCACGGAACAGGATGCCGTACAGATCGAACGCCTCGCGCTCGAACCAGTCCGCCGCCTTCCAGACCTCGATGACCGAATCGACGATCGGCGGCTCGCCCGGGCCGCACCAGGCGCGCAGCCGCAGGCGCCGGTTGGTCTTGATCGACAGCAGGTGATAGACGACCGCAAACCGCCTGTCCTCGCCCCGCTCTTCACCTCTCCCGGGCTGCTGCTGGGAGAGGTCCGGCTGGGAGAGGTCGGCCGCAGGCCGGGTGAGGGCCGTGGGGTTCACGCCGCGGCTGAAACCGCGGAACGTCGCGGTCTCCGTGTTCCACTCGGAGCAACCGTACTGCAGGTAGTCCACGCCGCAGAGATCGATCAGTTCCTCGAAGCTCCACTCCGGATCGTCGCGCAGCGCGGTGCACAGTTCGACCAGGGCCTCGGCCGCGACTTCGAACGTCAGTTCGCCGCAGCGCGACGGCACGCGCCCGACCTTGTCGCCAAACCGGGCCGAGATCTGCTCGGCGAGTGTTTCCAGCGCCTGGTTCATGACTCCTGCCAGCAGTGCTCAGCGCGCAATGGTCTGCGTGCGGTGGATCTTCTTCTGCAGTTGGATCAGCCCGTACAGCAGGGCCTCGGCGGAAGGCGGGCACCCGGGCACGTACACGTCGACCGGCACGATGCGGTCGCAGCCGCGCACGACGGCATACGAATAGTGGTAGTAACCGCCGCCGTTCGCGCACGAGCCCATCGAGATGACCCAGCGCGGCTCGGGCATCTGGTCGTAAACCTTGCGCAGCGCCGGCGCCATCTTGTTGACGAGCGTTCCCGCCACGATCATGACGTCGGACTGGCGCGGGCTCGGACGGAACACGATCCCGAAGCGGTCGAGGTCGTAGCGGGCGGCGCCCGCGTGCATCATCTCGACCGCGCAGCAGGCGAGCCCGAACGTCACCGGCCACATCGAGCCCGTGCGCGCCCAGTTCATGAGTGCGTCCACGGTGGTCGTGACCACGCCGCGGTCGGGGGCGTCGCCGCTGCTCGGTGCTGCTAGTCCCATTCGAGCGCCCCTTTCTTCCACTCGTAGACGAACCCGACCACGAGCACGAGCAGGAACACCCCCATCGCCGCGAGCGCGACGATGCCGACCGAGTCGAGCGCGACGGCCCAGGGAAACAGGAACGCGATCTCGAGGTCGAAGACGATGAACAGGATCGCGACGAGGTAGTAGCGCACGTCGAACTTCATGCGCGTGTCCTCGAACGCCTCGAAGCCGCACTCGTACGGGGACAGTTTCTCGGCGTCGGGCTTGTGCGGCGCGAACAGGTACCCCAGCACCAGCAGCAGGACACCGAGGCCGCCCGCGACCGCTAGAAACACGAGGATAGGCAGGTATTCGGCGAGCATCGCGACGGGCTGGTCTCGAGACGGTTCCGATGAGCCGCCAATTCTAACAGCCTGAGTTGCAGTGCAGTAAGAGCCGCAATGAAAAAGGCGAGCACCGGGCTCGCCTTTCGTCTCGTCTGGTGCGGATGGAGAGACTCGAACTCTCACGCCTTACGGCACTACCCCCTCAAGATAGCGTGTCTACCAATTCCACCACATCCGCGTCATCGATCGACCGTTCGTCGCGCCGTGTGCGCTCACTGCCCGGCCGGAGCGGGCTCCTGTTGCGCCGGGGCCTCCGGCGCTTGCGCGCCGTTTGCTGCAGGCGCCTGCTCAGGCGCCCGCGTCTCGGGCAGCGCCGGCATCAGGCCGGGTTGCGATTGCGGCGCGACCGGCGCTGGCGCTTCCTGCTGCAGCGTGTCGAACACGCTGGTCGGCTGCTTCTGCTGGCTGAACAGGTACGAGAGCCCCAGGCTCGTCAGGAAGAACAGCGTGGCGAGCACGGCCGTCGTGCGTGACAGGAACGACGCCGAGCCGCGTGAGCCGAACACCGTGCCCGAGGCGCCCGCGCCGAAGCCCGCGCCTGCGTCCGCGCCCTTGCCACGCTGCAGCAGCACGAGGCCGACGATGGCCACCGCGAGCAATACGTGGAAGACGACGGCGAGTGTCTGCAGCCAGTTCATGTCAACGAAACCTTAAGTGCCTGTGCGGCGAAGCCTCGCCCGTCAACCTGCGCCGGCGCAGATCCGCGCGAATTCGTCCGCCTTGAGCGACGCCCCGCCGACGAGACCGCCGTCGATGTCGGGCATCGCGAACAGTTCCTGGGCGTTGGAAGCCTTGACGCTGCCGCCGTACAGGACCCTGACCGATCCAGCTATTGTATCATCGAGCGCAGCCACCTTGGCACGAATCATCGCGTGCACTTCCTGGGCCTG
>DASSJN010000181.1:0-2102 GCA_035691185.1 Steroidobacteraceae bacterium | reverse complement strand
TTGCTCGAGTCGCAGGCAGCCCAGTCGATCGGCCCCTGCGTCCAGCGACGCGCTTCGGCGCCGAGGTCCAGCGGCCGGTCGAACGCGAACATGCCGGTCCAGCACGGCGCCATGCGCACCTCGCCGAGATGGCGGAACCCGCGGCCGTGCGGGGCGAGGAGCGTGGCGGCCTGCGGCGCTGGAACCGCGACGGCCACCGCGCGAAACACCTCGTTCTGTCGGCCCGAGTCGGTCTGCAGTTCCCAGCCCCGCTGGCCCGGCAGGAGCTCGTGCACCGCCACACCGGTCTGGATCTGGAGGTTGCGTGCCAGCGGCCGCACGAGCGCGCTCATTCCCGGCGTGCCGATCCACCAGTCGTCGATCGGCGCCGGCCAGCCGCGGTCGTCCTCCATGAGGCGCGGTCGCCAGGCGTCCAGCACGCCGGCCCGGACGGCCGCCTGCGCATACCCCATGAAGGGGCGGCTGCGAGCGGTGATGAACTGCGCGCCGAGGTCGAAGGCCAGGTCACCCTGGCGTCGCGTTGCGAGCCGGCCGCCGAGGCCGCGCGAACGCTCGAACACGGTGACGCTGGCGTCCGCGCGCGCCAGTTCTCGCGCGCACGCGAGACCTGCAATGCCGGCGCCGATCACGGCGATCCGCACGTCACCCATTGTCGGCCCGGTCTCCGCTCCGATCGCGTCCGTTCGACGGACGCCGTCTTGTCCGTGCAGGATCGTCGGCCCCCGGCTGCGGGTCAAGCGGATGGATGAGTCTGTGACCCGCGCCTAGAATTCCCCGGCGCGCCTTGCAGAACCAACGAAGGGATGGAACGCCCGTGAGCAGAACCGCCGCCTCCTTGCTACGCGACGCGCTCGAACACGTGGGGGTGCGCTACACCTTCGGCATCCCGGGTGTGCACAACACCGAGATCTACGACGAGCTGGCCCGGTCCGCGACCATCACGCCGGTGCTGGTGACCCACGAAGGCGGCGGCGCGTTCATGGCCGACGCCGTGAGCCGCAGCGGCACGAGCCTCGGCACGCTCGTGATCGTTCCGGCGGCGGGTGTCACGCACGCGGCGAGCGGCATCGCCGAGGCCTTCCTCGACGGAATACCGATGCTCGTGGTCTCGGGCGGCATCCGGCGCGACACTGGACGGCAGTACCAGCTGCACGACGTCAACCAGCACGCGTTGCTGAAGCCCATCACCAAGGGCACCTGGCTCGTCGAGCGCCATTCCGACGTGATTCCGACGATCCACGAAGCCGTGCGCGTCGCCACGAGCGGCGAACCGGGGCCCGTGTTCGTGGAAATCCCGGTCAACCTGCAGCTGCTGACCGGTGATGCGGGCCCGTCTGCGTCCCCGCGATACCAGGGCCCCGCGGTCCCCGAGTCCCGCTGCACGGCAGCCGGCGTCGCCACCGCGGCCCAGCTGCTCTCGCAGGCGCAATCGCCCACGATCTTCGTCGGTTGGGGTGCGGTCGACGCAGTCCCCGAGGTCGCGGCACTCGCGGAGAAGCTCGGCGCCCCGGTCTCGACCACGCTGCAGGGCATCAGCGCATTCCCGGCCAATCATCCGCTGCACGCGGGGTTCTGCCTGGGCCGTGCGGCTGTGCCCGCGGTCGAGAAGACGTTCGAGAAGACGGATTGCATGCTCGCGATCGGCACGCGCTTCGGCGAGATCGCGACGGGCAGCTACGGCTGGGACCCGCCGGCGAACCTGATCCACGTCGACGTGAATCCGGCCGTGTTCAACGCGAACTATCCGGCCAAGGTCTGCCTCGAGGGTGACGCGAAGCTCGTGCTGCGGAAGCTGCTCGCGGCGCTCGGCAGCGAACCGATCCCCGCGGCGGCGTCACGTCGCGGCAGCGTCGAGGCGACGATCCGTGCCCAGAAGGTGGCCTACGTCGAGGAGTGGCTGCGCCACGACTCCAAGGGACGCGTGAACCCGGCACGCTTTTTCACCAGCCTGCGGCGCCAGCTCGCGAACGACGCGACGGTGGTGCTCGACGACGGCAATCACACGTTCCTCGCTGCCGAGCTGCTGCCGATTCACCGGCCGCGCGGGCTGATCTCGCCGACCGACTTCAACTGCATGGGGTACTGCGTGCCGGCGACGATCG
>DASSJN010000180.1:0-11724 GCA_035691185.1 Steroidobacteraceae bacterium | reverse complement strand
ACCCAGCCCGAGTATCCACCGGCCTCGCGTCGCGCAGGTGAGACCGGCACGGTCCAGCTCAAGTGCTACGTGCAGGCGACCGGCAAGTGCTCCGAAATCTCGGTCGTGAAAAGCAGCGGATTCGCGAAGCTCGACGAAGCCGCCGTCAAGGAAGTGCAGCGCAACTGGAAGTTCGTGCCCGCCAAGGAGGACGGCAAGCCCGTCGCCGCCTGGCACACGTTTGCGGTCACGTTCCGCCTGACCGATTGATCAGCGTCCGACCCATTCCGATCCACTGAAGCATCTACCAGCAGAAACAGACACAGGAACCGATCCCAATGGCCACCGAATCAGTCACCGTTGACAACCCGTACGGAATTCAAGCCCTCTGGGCCCAGGGCGATTTCGTCGCGAAAGGCGTGATGATCCTGCTCGTCCTGATGTCTGCCTATTCCTGGTTCATCATTTTCACGAAGTGGTGGGAACAGCGCCGCCTGCTGCGCCAGGCCGCCGAAGCCGACAAGAATTTCTGGGCCGCCGACAACATCAAGGCCGGCGTCAACAAGCTCTCGGGCAAGGGCAACATCTTCAAGGCGATGGCCGCCGAGGCGATCGACGCCGCCGAGCATCACGACGAGCGCCTGACGCAGCAGGTCCCGCTGCACGAATGGATCGACAACGTGCTCGCGCGCGCCACTGCCCGCATCGGCAGCGCGCTGTCGACCCAGCTGCCGTTCCTCGCAACGACCGGTTCGACCGCGCCGTTCATCGGCCTGTTCGGCACCGTGTGGGGCATCTACCACGCGCTCGTCGCGATCGGCGTGGCCGGCCAGGCCTCGATCGACAAGGTGGCGGGCCCGGTCGGTGAAGCGCTCATCATGACGGCCATCGGCCTCGCGGTCGCGGTGCCGGCGGTGCTCGGCTACAACTTCCTGCTCGGCCGCAACAAGCAGATCATGGAGCGCGTGAAGCTCTTCTCGAACGACCTCGAGCAGGTGATCGTCAGCGGCTCGCGCATCGAAGGCACGGGCGCCAAGGTCATCATGGGCGCGCCGAAGAAGTAATCGACTGCCGCTGGTCGCCCGGAGACACACACCATGAGCATGTCGATAGGCGCGGGCGACGGCCCGGGCGACGACGAGAAGGCCATTTCGGAGATCAACGTCACGCCCCTCGTGGACGTGATGCTGGTGCTCCTGATCATCTTCCTGATCACCATCCCGGTGATCACGCAATCCGTGAAGGTGGATCTGCCGAAGGCGGCCAACATCCCGACCCAGACCAAGCCCGAGAACATCAACATCGCGGTGGACCGGGACGGGAACGTCTACTGGAACACGATGCTGGTGCCGACGCAGGACGCGCTGCTCGACCGGATCAAGTCGATCGCAGTGATGGATCCGCAACCGGAGCTCCACGTCCGCGGCGACCGCGCCACGGCGTACGAGCACATCGGTCGCGTGATCGTGCTGGCGCAGCGCGGCGGCATCCAGAAGGTCGGCTTCATCACCGAGCCCGACCGCGGCCTGGCGCGTTGAGCGCCGTACCCGGGAGTTATTCGCAATGGCTATGAGCGTTGGAGAGGGCGGCACCGAAGCAGCGCCGATGATGGACATCAACATGACGCCGTTGATCGATGTCCTCCTCGTGCTGCTGGTCATGTTCATCATCACGATTCCCGTGATGACGCACGCGGTGAAGCTCGACATGCCCCGCCCGACGAACGCGCCGCAGCAGAACGTGCAGCCCGTGGTCATCAACCTCGAGATCGACTTCGACGGCACCGTGCTCTGGAACGGGACGCCCGTGACGCTCGAAGCGCTCGATACGTACTTCCGGCGCGAGTCCGCCAACGACCCGCAGCCCGAACTGCACATCCGCCCGAACAAGCGCGCCTCGTACGACGTGGTCGCGCGGGTGCTGGCGGCCGCGCAACGCAACGGGTTGCTCAAGATCGGTTTCGTCGGCAACGAGCAGTTCATGTAAACGAGGAAAGGCTCCGTTCGTTGTGTGCGGAGGGGGCCGTGTGATTCAAGGGAGCTGCCGGGGCGATGAGCACCGGCGGCTTTTTGCTTGTGAACGGGGTTCGACGCCCCTGGAGAACGATTCGATGACGATGACGAAGGCCAGTTTGGTTCTCGGCAGCATGCTCGCGGTCGCGGGCTGGCTCGGCGTCGCAGGCACGATGCTGGTGGTCCCGGCCACGGCCGTGGCCCAGCAGAAGGTCAGCCAGAAGGTCGGCGCGCCGTTGAAGGCGGCGCAGGATGCCATCGCCAAGAAGCGGTGGGATCAGGCGCTGGCCAGGATCAGGGAGGCCGATGCGGCCCCGGGCAAGACGGCGTTCGACCAGTACAAGATCAACGAGATGCTGTGGTACGTGTACCTGCAGCAGGGCCGCAATGCCGATGCCGCGCGCGTGCTCGAAGGGCAGATCGCCTCGGGCCAGATGCCGGCCAGCGAAAGGGTCCAGCGCACCAAGACGTTGTCGCAGCTTTACGCCCGTGCAGGCAGCTACGGCAAGGCCGCGCAGACGGCGCAGCAGTACCTGAAGTCCGTCCCGGGCGACAGGGACATGCAGCTCCTGCTCGCCAACGCCTATTACCAGCAGAAGGACTACAAGGGCGCCATCGCGGCTGCCGAGCGCATCATGAAGGGCGGCGGCACGCCGAGCGAAGACCTGCTGCAGCTCGTGCTGCGGTCGAACTACGAATTGAACGACTCGGCCGGCACGGCGCGCGCACTCGAGCAGCTGCTCAGGTATTACCCGTCGGCCGACACCTGGGAGCGCGTGCTCGACGGCTACCTCAAGCAGACCAAGCACGACCACGAGTTGATGGCGCTGTATCGGCTCGCCGAGGACGTGGGCGCGCTCAAGGACGCCAGCCAGTACATCGACATGACGCAGGCGCTGGTGATCGGCGGCTTCGGCCAGGAGGCCGAGCGCATCATGAAGAAGGGCATCGACGCCGGCTTGTTCCAGGGCGACGACCTCACGCGCGCCAAGCGCACGCTCGATGCCGCCAAGCGTAAGGGTGACCAGGAGCGCCTGGCGCTGCCGAAGGCCACGTCGCAGCTCGCCGCGGCCAGGACCGGCGACGAGATCGAGAAGATCGGCGAGTTGTACTTCAGCGCCGGCGACTACGCGCAGGCGTCGGCCGCGCTGCAGAAAGCGGTGGCGAAGGGCGGCCTGACGGATCCGGACAGCGCCAACATGCTGTACGGCATTGCGCTCAAGCGTAAGGGCGACAAGGCCGGCGCGATCAAGGCATTCGACGCGATCAAGGATCCCAAGTTCGCCGAGGTCGGCAAGCTCTGGAGGACCGCGTCGCGTTGATCTTCGCGCGCCCGTCGACTCGGGCGCGCGCCAGCGACGGCAAGGGCGGGGGCCTCGGTTCCCGCCCTTTTTTCCCGTCTCACGGCAGCCGGGCGGCCAGCACCTTGTCGATCCGCTGGGCGTCCATGTCGACCACCTCGAACTTCCATCCCTGCCAGTCGACGGCCTCCGGCACCTGCGGAATCCGTCCGAGTCGCCAGTAGATCAGTCCGCTCAGGGTCTCGAAGTCCTCGACGTCGCCCTCCGGGGTCGGCCAGTCGAGCCCGAGGTGCACCGCCAGGTCGGTGAGCGGGATCTGGCCGTCCAGCAGCCACGACCCGTCCTGGCGCTGCACGGCCCAGACCTGGTCCGGCGTATCCGAGAACTCGCCGGTGATTCCTTCGAGCACGTCGTGCAAGGTGACGAGTCCCAGCAGCGAGCCGTATTCGTCGACCACGAAGGCCATGTTCGTCCGGCCCTCGCGGAATCGCTCGAGCATGTCGCGTCCGCTGAGGCTCTCGGGCACGAACAGCGGCGCCTTGGCGATGCGCACCAGGTCGAGCGTCTCCCCGCGCAGCAGCGCCAGCAACAACGCGCGCGCCGAGACGACGCCGATCACGTCGTGCCGGTCGGAGCCGATGACGGGGTAGCGCGAGTGCGGCTGCGCTTCCATGGTCGCAACCACCGCCTCGCGGCTCGCGTCGTGCGGCAGCGTCGCCATGTCCGCCCGCGGCGTCATGAGCGTCGCGATCGAGCGGTCGTCGAGCCGGAACAGGTTCTTCACCATCTGCCGCTCGTCCTCCTCGATGACGCCCGCCGTGGAGCCCTCGTGCAGCACGGCCTCGATCTCGGCTTCGGTGACCGGGTTCGGGCGGGTGTCGTCGATGCCGAGCACGCGCAACACCAGTTTCGTCGACCCGGTCAGCAACCAGACGAAGGGACGCGTGACCACGGCCAGCCACTGGATCGGCCGCGCGACGGCCAGCGCCACGCGCTCGGCGTTGATCTGGCCGATCCGCTTCGGCACGAGTTCGCCGATGACGATGGAGAAGTACGTCACCATCGCCACGACGACGCCGGTGGCCAGGTAGCTCGCGGTCCTCGCCGCGAGCCCCCAGCCCTCGAACCGCAGGGCGAGTGGAGGCGCGAGCGTCGCTTCGCCGACGATGCCGGTCAACATCGCGACCGAGGTGATGCCGATCTGCACCGTGGACAGGAAACGCGTCGGCTCGGCACCGAGCGTGGCTGCCACCCGAGCGGTGCCGCTGCCGCGATCGATCAACGGCTGCAGCCGTGCCCTCCGGGCGCTGACGAGCGCGATCTCGGACATCGCGAAGAAGCCGTTCAGCACGATCAGGGACAGCAGGAGATAGATTTCCATCGTGGGCGCCCTTACAGGTCGAATCTCCCATGTGCCTCGGGCTGGAACGGGAGTTCGGCGACCCGGAATTCCCGCTCGCCATGACCGGGCACGATCACGCGCAGCGTGTCCCCGACGCGCGCCCCGAGCAGTTTGCGGCCGACCGGCGAGAGCACCGAGACGCGGGATCGATCCACGTCGGCCTCCTTCGGATACACCAGCGTGAGCGTCGTGCGCTCGAGCGAGGGGCGCGACTCGAGCACGACGGTGGAGTTCATCGTGACCACCTGCGGGTCGATGGACGCCGACGGCACGATGGCGGCCGAATCGAGCAGCATCTCGAGTTCGGCTGCGCCGTTCGGCTCTTCGTCGGATCGCTGGAGCAGTTCCAGCAGGGCTCGCTCGAGTCTTGCGACGTCGCTTTCGGTGAGACGGATCTCGTGCGTGGTGGACATTTGATACCTCGGTGTCATCTCGGGCGCGCGAACTGCGCGGATCGGCCCCTGCGTGGATCCCGTCGGGGAGTCGTGTGGCCCGGCATCCGCTCGGGACGCTGCGGGAGGCGGGCGTCTAGAGCGGGCGCCGGGCGCCGGTGAGCCGGGCCGTGAGGCCTGGGCTGCGGAGCGAGGGTTGCAGCGGCACGATCATGAGGCCTTTATGAGCGCATCGACCCGTCAGGGCAATAGCGCGAAAAAGCCCCGCGGACGCGCGTCCGCGGGGCCCGTCGCTCTGCCACCGCCTGGTGGCGTCAGCCGGTCGTGGGCGGCGTGGTCGCGGCGGTCGCCGGCGCCGACGGAGCGCCGCTCACGTCGAGCTTGAGTTTCCAGAGGCTGGCGACTTCGGCCAGCGTGGGATTCTTGACGGCATCGAACGCCGCCTTGGCCTCTGCGGGCTTGTTCAGCCGCGCATTGGCGATGCCGAGCAGCAGGTTGGCATCGTCCGCGTCCTTCAGGCCGCCCTTTGCCAGGCCTTTCTGGAGCGCGTCCACGGCCTTCTGGTAGTCGCCCTGGCTGAAATAGAGCTTGCCGATGCCGACCATCTGGTCTGCCGTTTTGGCCGACGCGAGCTGCTGGCCTGCCGTCGGCGCGTCCTTGGCGTCCACTGCGGCGCCCGACTTCGCACGATCGAGGTCCTGCTGCGCGCGGCTCCTGGCATCGCCGCTGAACACGCCGGACGACATGCCGCGCTCGAGCACCTGCTTGGCTTCATTGGGGAAACCGGCCGTCACGAGCGTGCTGCCCATTTCGGCGTAGTCGTCCGCCTTGTCGAGCGTGCCCGTGTCGTTCATCAGGCGATAGAGCGCGCGCAGGCCGCGGTCGTCCTTGGTGCGGAAGAGCTGGTCGTTGAGCAGGTCTTCCCAGTACTTCTGCTGTGGATAGTGGCGCACGAGGCCCTGCAGCGCACGCGTGGTCCCGGCCGCGTCCTTGGTCTCGTAGCTCGTGCGCAGCGCGAGCAGCAGCGCGCCTTCCGGCGGGGTGGGCGAGGAGGCGATGATCTGGTCGGCCGCCGCCTTGGCGCCGGCGAAGTCGTTGGACAGGTAGCGCGCCTGCGCGAGCTGCAGTGCAATCTCGCTGTCGGACGGGTTCGTCTTGAGGTACTCGGTGCCCCATTCGATGGCTTTGGGATACTGCTTGGTCTGCAGCAGCATCTGCGTGAGGGCCTTCGTGCGCTGGCCGCGGTCGGCTTCGGGCACGAAACCCGAGTTCAGGCCACGCTCGAGCGCCTCGGCGGACCTGGCATAGTCCTTCTTCTGCAGCTGCACGTACCAGCCGAGTTCGTCGACCATGAATGCGTCGTACGGCGTCTTCGGCTCGACGGCCTGCGCGTTCGCGATCTCGGCCGCAGCGGCGTCCCAGTTCTTCTCGTTCATCGCTTTCTGCGCGGCCATGAGCGGCTTGGCCACCTCGGGGCTCAGCTTCTGCTTGGCCGCTGGCTTCTCCTTGTCCGCCGCCACGGCGACGGACACGGGCAGCAGGGAGCCGCCGGTGACGCCAGCCAGGCCGGCCGCAGCCAGGGCAGCCATCAGCACCAGGTTCGCTTTCTTCATCGTCCGCCTCTCGTGGCAATGCAGTGGTCGTGGCCGCGCATTGTACCGCCAGCGCGGGCCCAAGGGCTTTGACCGCACCGCTCGGCGGAGTTCAGGGGCCGCCGGAGCGAACCGGGCAAGCCAGGCCAGTCCGCGGCCGGCTCGGGCTGGCCCACCGCCTTGCTTTCGGGGTGCATGGTCTGGCAGGTCCGGGCACTACGTGCGACGCGCCGGAGGCCGGTGGTTCGACTCGTCGACGAGCACCGTGACGGCGACGTCGGCCGTGACGTTGCCGATCGTGCGGAAGATGTCGGGGATGATCTCGACGGCCACGAGGATGCCGAGCACCTCGATCGGCAGCCCGAGCGCGGCACAGAGCGGTGCGACGCTCGCGATGAACGAGACCTGTCCGGGCAGCCCGACCGCGCCGACGCTCACGGCGAACGCGACGAAAACCGCCCCCGCCGTCTGCCAGAGGCTCGGCTCGATGCCGTACATCGCGGCGATGAAGAAGCAGACGCCGAGGTTGCCGAGGGGGCTCGTGTAACGAAACACGGCGACCGCGAGCGGGAGCACGAGGCCCGCCGTGCGGGCCGGCACTGCGAGGCGTTCCCGCGCGCACTCGATCATCGCAGGCAGGGTCGCGAGCGAACTCTGCGTGCTCGCGGCCACGACCTGCACCGGCGCCAGCTCGAGCGCGAAGCGCCGCACCCCGATGCGGCCGCGCAGCGCCACGACGACGTAGATCGCGAGACTCGCGAGTGCGATCACCAACGTGACCGTCACGGCGTACTGCAGCAACAGGCCCGCCGCGCCGACGCCGGCTTGCCGGCCGACGCCCAGTGCCAGCGCAAACACGCCGATCGGCGCGACCAGCAGCACCCAGTGCACGATGACGACCATCGCCTCGGCCATGGCCGTGAAGAACGTGGTCAATGCGAGCCGCTGCGGCTCGGGCAGCCGCGTCGCCGCAAAGCCGAACAGGATCGCGAACACGACGAGTGCGAGGATCGCGTTGTCCGCCGCTGCAGCGACGATGTTCGGCGGCAGCAACTGCGCGGCCCACTCCGACCAGTTCGTGGCCGGGACGGCGTCCGTGGCCCCGCTGCCCACGCCAGCGAGGAAGGCTTCGGCGGCTGCGCGATCGACGGGCCACAGCGCGAGCAGGCCCTGGGAAAGCACCACGGCGAAGACTCCGGCGACCAGCAGCAGCGACACGAACCAGCCGATCGCCCGCGTCGCGAGTCGGCCCGTAGCCATCGCATCCGCGACGCTCGCTACCGCTGCGACCAGCATCGAGAACACCAGCGGGCCCACGGTCATGCGCAGCGCATTGAGCCACAGCGTACCGAGGCCCTCGATCATCGAGGCCGCACGGTGGGTCGTGGGTCCGCCGGCATGGTCGATCCACGCGCCGGCCGCAATGCCGGCCGCGAGCGCGGCGAGCACCCACCAGTGCCGGGACGACGACGGGCCGGTGGCCATCCGTCAGTGCGGGACGGTGGTTCGTCGAACGGGCTGGGTCATCGGCCACGTGCTCCAGGGGCGCCCGCGGACGCACGGGGCGGGCCGATGATTCCACACCTATGTGGCTGCGCAAAGGCCGGCCCGGCGCCCGGGGCGCGCCCCGGGCTGGTAAAGTGTCGCACCTTTACGGACTGGCCCCTGGGGGGAGTCTTGACGCACGCAGCCATCACGGGCTGGGGCAAATGCCTGCCGCCCAACGTCCTGACCAACGCCGACTTGGCGACGTTCCTGGACACCAACGACGAGTGGATCACCTCGCGCACCGGCATCAAGGAGCGACGCATTTCGCACGTGCCGCTGGCCGAGCTCGCGTACGTCAGCGCGATGCGCGCGCTGGCCTGCGCCGGGCTGGACCCGGCCGACGTGGAACTGATCGTGATCGGCAGCTGCAGTTTCGACGACCAGGTGCCCAACCAGGCCTCGGGGCTGCAGGTGCGCCTCGGGGCCAGGCGGGCTGCGGTCTACGACGTCAATACGGCCTGCACGAGCTTCCTCTACGCGCTGAGCACGGCGAACGCGTTGATCCGGACCGGCGTGGTCAGGAACGCCGTGGTGGTCGGCGGCGAGCTGATCTCTGCGTTCATGGACTGGGACAACCGCGGCGTCTCCGTGCTGTTCGGCGACGGCTGCGCGGCCGTCGTGCTCGAGGCGACGGAGCGCGAGGAAGGCCTGCTCGCCGAGAAGCTCGGCTGCGACAGCGACGGGCGTCCGACGCTCGTCGTCGAGGGGATGGGCGGGCGCTACGCCAACGTCGGCCGGCTCAACGGCGACACCGCATGGATCTTCGAAGGCCAGGAGATCTTCAAGCGCGCGGTGCTCGCCATGTCGGGTGCGAGCGCCGAGGTCCTCGCGCGGTGCGGCTTCAAGTCCGAGGACATCGGGCTCGTCGTGCCGCACCAGGCGAACCTGCGCATCATCGAGGCCGTCGCGAAGCGCGTCGGTGTGCCCGCCGAGACCGTGTTCGTCAACGTGCACCGGTACGGCAACATGTCGGCGGCGACCGTGCCCGTCGCCCTGGTCGAGGCGCTCGAAGAGGGCCGCGTCAGGCCCGACAGCCTGCTCCTGCTGCCGGCCTTCGGCGCAGGCCTGACCTGGTGTGCGCACCTCGTACGGTGGGGCGATCGCGTCACGCCGAAGGGCACGACCGAGGTCGACCTGCCGGGGAGCGACCGGACCGCGCTCGAGATCGTGCGGGGCTACCGCAGGAAGAAGTTGCACCAGGCCGAATCCGCCTGACGCGGGGGCGCGGCCCTGCGGCTGCGCCGCGCTCCGCATCCGCATGGCTCCCGCGAACAAGGCGCTGTTGCAGATTCATTTCTGCGTGGTGATCTGGGGCTTCACGGCCATTCTCGGCAAGCTCATCACGCTGCCGGCGTTCGCGCTGGTGTGGTGGCGCATGCTGATCGTGGTCGCCGCGCTGGCACTGCTGCCCGCGTTCTGGCGCGGTGTCCGGCGCCTCGATCGCCGCACGCTCGCGATCTTCTGCGGCATCGGCGTCATCGTGTCGCTGCACTGGGTGACGTTCTACGGCGCGATCAAGCTCGCGAATGCGTCCGTCGCCGCCACCTGCATGGGCGTCGCGCCGATCCTGGTCTCGATCGTCGAACCCTGGTTCACCGGGCGACGCTTCGACTGGCGCGAACTCGCGATCGGCGTCGCCGCCGTGCCCGGTGTGATGCTCGTCGTCGGCGGCACGCCGGGCGGCATGCGGGTAGGCATCGCCGTCGGCATCCTGTCGGCGCTGCTCGTCGCGATCTTCGGCGCGCTGAACAAGCGCTACGTCGAGCGGGGCGATCCGCTCGCGATGACCGGCCTCGAACTCGCGGCGGGCACGCTGTTCCTGACGCTGCTTGCCGCCGTCGTCGGCGGCGAGGCGACCAGCCTGCCGATGCCGGGGTTGCACGACACGGTGCTGCTGCTGGTGCTTTCGCTGGCCTGCACGCTGTTGCCGTTTGCGCTCTCGCTCGTGGCGTTGCGACAGCTCAGTGCGTTCAGCGCGCAACTGGCCATCAGCCTCGAGCCGGTCTACGCGGTGTTCCTCGCGGTGCTGCTGCTCGGCGAGCAGCGCGAACTCGGCGTGCAGTTCTACCTCGGGCTCGCGCTCATCCTGGGCAGCGTCTTCGCGCACGTCGCGCTCAGGCGCGGCGCGCGCTGATTCCCGCAGGCAGGGCCGCACGCCGGCGCGGCCGTTGACGCCAGCGCCACCCCATGAGCAGTGCAAACAGGGCGAGATAGAGCGCCGGTTCGCGCCAGTCGGCCTTGACCAGCCAGAGAAAGTGCAGGCAGCCGAGCAGCGCGGCCGGGTACACCAGCCGGTGCAGCGCCTGCCAGCGCCGACCGAGTCGGCGCATCCAGCGATCGGTCGAGGTCACGGCCAGCGGAATGAGCAGCACGAGCGCCGTGAACCCGACGGTGATGTAGGGTCGCTTCGCGATGTCCGGCACGATGCTTGCGAAATCGAAGGCGCGGTCGAGCACGAGCCACGTGAGGAAGTGCAGCAGCAGGTACGTGAACGCGAACAGGCCGAGCATGCGTCGCAGCCGCATGAGCCGTGCGCGGCGCAGCAGCACCGCCGCCGGGCGCACGCAGAGTGTCAGGAGCAGCAGTCGCAGGCCCCACGACCCGAGCCCGTGGATCAACGCCTCGACGGGGTTGGGTCCGAGCGACAGGTGGGCGACCTCGAAGGTGCGGCCTGCGAGCCATGCGAGCGGCAACGCGCAGAGCACGAACGCCAGCGGCTTGTCGGCCCGGAACCGTGGCGGCAACGGGCGCGGCGCGATGCGATCGGACATGGGTCAGAAGAACCTGCGCAGGTTCATCCCGCGGTAGAGCGAGGCCACCTGCTCGGCATACCCGTTGAAGGGCAGCGTGCGCTGCTTCGGCGTGAACAGGCCCGCGCCGATGCGTCGCTCGAGTGCCTGGCTCCAGCGCGGATGGTCGACGTTCGGATTCACGTTGGCGTAGAAGCCGTACTCGTGCGGGGCCGAGCGATTCCAGCTCGTCGGCGGCTGCCTTTCGGTGAAGCGGATCTCGACGATCGACTTGATGCCCTTGAAGCCGTATTTCCAAGGCACCACCAGCCGCAGCGGCGCGCCGTTCTGGTTAGGCAGCGACTGGCCGTAGAGACCCACCGCGAGGATCGCCAGCGGGTGCATTGCCTCGTCGATGCGCAGTCCCTCGACGTACGGCCAGTCGAGCACGGGGAAGCGCTGGCCGGGCATTTCGGCAGGACGCAGCACCGTCTTGAAGGCGACGTACTTGGCGCGCGAGGTGGGCTCGAACCGCTTCAGCAGGGCACCGAGCGGCACGCCGACCCACGGCACGACCATCGACCATGCTTCGACACAGCGCAGCCGGTAGATGCGCTCCTCGAGTGCGTGCGGTCGCAGCAGGTCGTCGAGATCGTACGTGCCCGTCCGGGCGGCTTCGCCGGTGACCCGGACTGTCCAAGGGCGCGGGCGGAAACGCTCCGAGCGTGCCGCGGGGTCGGACTTGGCTGTGCCGAACTCGTAGAAGTTG
>DASSJN010000179.1:0-20945 GCA_035691185.1 Steroidobacteraceae bacterium | reverse complement strand
CATTGCTGCTGGGCGCCTGGGGCGATCGCTGGCTCGCGGGGCGGACAGGCTCCCCCTTCCGGTTCGTCCACCGGACGTGCGGTCGCGAGTTCCAGGCGGTCGTGCGCTGCAGCCACTGCCGCCGGCCGGTGACGCGGCGCTCGCTGGTCACGCCCCGCGGCGCACGCAACCGAGCAGGAGCTCAGAGGTTCCTCAGCCGTGGCCGTCGAGGTCGACGAATGCGCGTAGCGTGACACCGCGCTCGGCCCAGACGCGCGCCGCGTCCTCGACGATCGCGAGCGCCGTGTCGAGCGTCTCGGGTGCCGCGCGGTGCATACCCAGCGCGTGTCGCAGGACCAGGACGTAGCCCGGGGCCGGTGCATGCCAGCCGAGGTCGGTCAGGCAGTCGAACCAGGCATCCCAGTTGCCGCCGAACCAGTCCGGGAACGTCATCGCGCGTGCGAGGCGCTCGAGCAGCCCGGCCTTGTCGTGGCATCCTCCGAGGTCGGCTTCGAAGACCGTGTACCGCAGCGACGCTGCCAGCACCCGTATGCCCGCGGCGCGCTCGTCGCTGAGCGTGACACGCTGCACGCTCTGGCCGGCTTCGCTGCGCTCTTCGCTGCGTGACGATTCGATCATGGCCCCTCGATGCGCCTGAAGCTCCGGTAATGATCGTCCGTGTAGTAGTAGACCTCGGGCGGGTCGCCGCCCGTCACGATCCGGCGTGCACCCCGATCGCGCGAGCCGGGCGTCTCGACCGTGTACTCACGGTAATAGCCGCTCGGCTTCTGCGGCAACAGCCCCTCGCGATTCTGGAACACAGTGCCGTCGCGGTCGTACTGGAACGGCCCGCCGCGCGCGATGGACTCGAGGGTCGTCAGCGCCTGCGGCGGCAGGCCCCGCGCCGCGGGAGCCTCCGTCAGGCTGCCCGGCGTCGGCCCGGCCGGTTCGAAGCGGTCGGGGCGCTCGCTCGTCCACAGGCCGCTCGCCGTGACGATCGCGACCGCGGCCAGCAGCACGAGAAGCAGCCAGCGCGACACTTTTCCGTCCTCCTGGTCGATCACCGGGGCCAAGATTACCGTGCGCGATGGTCCACGGGCAGCCCGGTGCGCTGCATCGCGGTCAGACCCCGCCGACGCGCCCCGTCCCGATCGTACGACTGACGCTGCGCGGTCCGTCGCGAAGACTACCTCCCATGAACGGCGAGGCGACGACATCGACGCAGCGCGGGCGTCGCGCGCACGTCTGGCGCATCGCGCTGCTGGTGACGCTCGTCCTGGTCCTGGCCCTGGCGCTCGCATGGGACTGGAACTGGTTCAAGGCGCCGATCGAGCGCCGCGTGTCGGCAGCGACCGGCCGCGAGTTCCGCATCGCCGGCCCGCTCGATGTCGACCTGGGCCGCATCATCATCGTGCGCGCAGAGGACATGTCGCTCGCCAACGCGCGCTGGTCGCTCACGCCGGAGATGGGACGCGCGGACCTGCTGCGCATCGAGGTCCCGTTCTGGCCGCTGCTGCGCGGCGAGCGGACGCTGCGCCGCGTCGACGTCGTGCGACCTGCGTTGCTGCTCGAACGCACCCGCAGAGGTGCGGCGAACTGGCATTTCGAGGGGAGGACGCGGGCCCGCCCGGCCGCGACGTGGTCGCTCGGTGAATTGCGCGTGCACGATGGTCGCCTCGACGTGCGGGATGCGCCGCTCGACACCGACCTGCGACTGACCGTCGATTCGAGCACACCCCAGGCGGGGGACGAAAGCGTGCGCCTGCTGGTGCGCGGCTCGGGCCGCTACCGCGGCCACCCGTTCCAGCTCGTCGGCACGGCGGACTCTCCGGTCGCGCTGCTCGAGCGCGCCGACGCCGCGTACCGCGTCGACTTCTCGGCGCGCGCAGGCGCGACGCGTGGCCGGCTGCACGGCGCATTGCAGGTCCCGCTCAACCCGGATCGCTTCACGGTCGACGCCGAACTGCGCGGCGACGACCTCGAGGACCTCTACCCATTGATCGGCCTCGCCGTGCCGTCGACGCCGCCGTACCGGATCGAGGGAAGGCTCGAGCGGCGCGGACGCGTGGTCACGCTGAAGGACTTGCGCGGCATCGTCGGCGACAGCGACGTCGCCGGCGTCGTCGGCGTCGATTTGAGCGGCGACAAGCCCTTGCTCAATGCCGACATCGCGTCGACGCACCTCGATCTCGACGACCTCGGCGGCTTCATCGGCCTGCCGCCGAGCACGCGCGAAGGCGAGTCGGCGTCTCCCGAACAGCGTGCAGAAGCCGCGCGGCGCGCGGCGAGCCCGCGCCTGTTGCCCGACAAGGACTACGACCTGCGCAAGCTGTCGTCGGTGAACGCGAATTTCCACCTGCACGCGGACGAGGTCGACGCCGGCAAGTGGCCCATCCAGTCCCTCGCGTTCCGGTTGCGGTTGCGGGACGGGCTGCTGGAGGTCGAGCCGGTCGACCTCGGGTTCGCGGGCGGCAGGATCGCGGGCGACGTGCGGCTCGATGCGCGGGAACCGCGGATCAACGCCGGCGCCAACCTCGCCCTGCGCAGCATCGACCTCGAGCAGGTCTGGCCCAACATGAAGCCGCCGAACGTCGGCCGCATCAACGGCCACATCGACCTGCGGGGCAGGGGCAACTCGGTCGCCGACATGCTCGCCACCTCGGACGGCGCCGTCCAGCTCGGCATGGGCCGCGGCCGTTTCAGCAACCTGCTGCTCGAGCTCGCCGGCCTCGACGTCGCCGAGTCGCTGAAGTTCCTGCTCGGCAAGGACAAGACCGTGGCCCTGCGCTGCGCCTACGGCGACTTCGCGGTCGAGGGCGGCAAGGTCCAGACGCAGTCGCTGGTGTTCGACACCACCGACACGGTCATGTTCGGCGAGGGCACGGTGAACCTGGAACACGAAGCGCTTGCGCTGGAGCTGCGTCCCGAACCGAAGGATTTCAGCCCTGTGTCGCTGCGCGGGCCGCTGCAGATCGACGGCACGCTCAAGGACCCCAAGTTCCGCCCCGAGGCGAAATCACTGGTCGGCCGTGCCGCGGTGGCGGCGGCCCTGTATGCGATCACGCCGCCGGCGGCGCTGCTGGCCCTGATCGAGACGGGCCCGGGCGAGAACGTCGACTGCTTCACCGGCAAGGAGCAGGACGCCGCACGGAAGAAGAAAGATTCGCAGGAGGCCGACGAAGCCCGGCGCGAGGAGCGTTACAAGGACCCGCGCTGACGCCGTTCAGGCCGGGTGCGACTGCTTGCGCATCAGCGTGCTCTTGCCGAAGAGCGAGCCGATCAGGTCGACGGCCACCTCTGCCGTGCGGTTGTGCACGTCGAACGCCGGGTTGAGCTCGACGATGTCGAGCGAGCCTAGACGACCGGTGTCCGCGACCATCTCCATGCAGAGCTGCGCCTCGCGATAGGTCGGGCCGCCCGGCACCGTCGTGCCGACACCCGGGGCGATGTCGGGGTCGAGAAAGTCGACGTCGAGGCTCACGTGGATGTGCGTCGAGGCGTCCACGCCTGCCAGCGCGTGCTCGAGCACGTAGCGCATGCCCATCTCGTCGATGTAGCGCATGTCGAACACCTCGAACCCGACTTCGTGCACGAATTTCTTCTCGCCCGCATCGACGCTGCGGATGCCGATCTGGCAAAGCTGCGACGGCTGTATCGCCGGCACCGTGTCGCCGAGCTCCACCAGCTCGCGCGGTCCGTGCCCGCACAGACAGGCGACGGGCATGCCGTGGATGTTGCCGCTCGGCGTGAGCACGCTGGTATTGAAGTCCGCGTGCGCGTCGAACCACAGGACGCGCAGCTTGCGGCCCGTCGCGCGACAGTGGCGCGCCGCGGCACTGATGGAGCCGATCGCCAGGGAGTGGTCGCCGCCGAGCAGGATCGGCAGACGTCCGGCCGCGAGTTCCACGAGCACCGCCTCGTGCACGAGCCGGTTCCACTCGGCGACCTCGCGCAGGTGACGGTATCCGCCGACCGGTGGCAACCAGGGATTGGGCGGGCCCGCGAGGTTGCCCCGATCGTGCACGACGACGCCCTGCGCCTCGAGCACCGCCCGCAGATGCGCGACGCGCAGCGCCTCCGGGCCCATCGACGCCCCACGCGTCCCGGCGCCGATGTCGGTCGGCGCCCCGATCAACGCGACGTTCGTTTCCGCCATGGCGCCATTATGGGTTGTAAGCGAGGCATTCCGACAGTCAGACTGTGAGACGCAACCTTTCGGCCGATCCATCGCCATGCATCCCGCCGCCACGACCCCCAGCCTGCGTCGGCCGCGCGCGCTCTTCGTGCCCGTGTCGGGTCCCGGCGGCGCGGGCGAGCTGATGCGCTGCCTTATCGTCGCGCGCGAGCTGCGGCGTGCGACCCCCGACGTCGAGGTACATTTCCTCGTGGCGCGCAACGCCGTGTTCCGCGACGCGGTCGATTTCCCGATCCACGACTGCGACGATTCGCCGACGCGAAGCACCGCACAGGTGGTCGCGTTGCTGCGCGAACTCCGGCCGGACGTGGTGGTGTTCGACAACGCGGGGCGAACCGAACAGCTGCGCGTCGCCCGGCAGCTCGGCGCACGGCTCGTCTTTACGAGCCGCTCGCCCCGCCTGCGCTGGAAGGCGTTCCGCGTCTCCTGGCTCCGGCTGCTCGACGAGCACTGGATCGTGTTTCCCAAGTTCGTGACGGGCGGGCTGTCCTCGCTCGAACGACTGAAGCTGCGCTTCACGCCCCACTACGTCGTGCGCCACCTCGACACGCTGTTCACGCCCTCGATGGCCGACGAACGCGGGCTCTGGCTGACCGCGCACGGGCTCACGGAGCGCGGCTACACGGTGTTCGTGCCCGGCGGCCGCGGCGACGATCACGGCGCGGCGATCGATCCGGCGGACCTCTTCGTCGCGGCGGCCGACGAATTCGCGAGGACGACGGGCCAGACCAGCGTCGTGCTGACGGGACGGCCGCAGCCGGCGCGACCGCCCGGCGCGAGCGGGCGCCTGCTGCTGCTGCCGCGCGTGCGGCCGGAAGAGGTGCAGCACCTGCTTGCCGGCGCAGCGCGCGTCGTGAGCAACGGCGGCACGACGCTGATCCATGCGCTCGCGCACGGCCAGGAGATCGTCAGCGTGCCCCTCGCCGCCGACCAGGCGCGCCGCATCCGTCGCGCATCGCGGCTCGGCGTCGTGGTGCCGGCCGAGCCTGAGGCCTCGGCCATCGCACGGGCCGCGGCCGACCTCGCCGCCGATCCGGCGCGCGGCGGCGCGATGCGCCGGCAGGTCGCGGGACTCGGGCTCGTCAACGGCGTCGACGAGGCCGTCGCCGCACTGCAGCGGCTCGCGCGTGCGGCAAACAGGAACACTTCATTGCAGGAGGCCTGAGCGTGTACGAGCTCTACATCGCCAACAAGAACTATTCGTCGTGGTCGTTGCGTCCGTGGGTGCTCATGAAGACGCGCGGCATCCCGTTCGTCGAACACCTCACGCCGTTCCGGCCCGGCTCGAACTTCGACGCCTTCCGCAGGTTTTCCCCGACCGGCAAGGTGCCGTGCCTGCGCGACGGCGACACGGTCGTCTGGGACTCGCTCGGAATCGCGGGCTACCTGGCCGAGAAGCATCCGGGCCTGTGGCCGGCCGACCCCGCGGCGCGCACCTGGTCGCGCTGCGCGACGGCCGAGATGCATTCGGGGTTCGCGGCGCTGCGCAACCACTGCGGCATGAACCTCGGCGTCCGCGTGCGGCTGCGGGAATGGCCCGCGGCGGTGCAGGCGGACATCCTGCGTCTGGGCGAGCTCTGGAACGAAGGCCTCGCACGGTTCGGCGGCCCGTTCCTGGGCGGCGCCGAGTTCGGCATCGTCGACGCGTTCTTCTGCCCGGTCGCCTTTCGCGTGCTGACCTACGACATCCAGCTCGACGCAACCGCCGCGGGGTATGTCGAGCGCCTGCTGCAGCTGCCCGCGATGCGCGAGTGGCAGGCGGCGGGTCTCGCCGAGCGCTGGCGCGACGAGCCCCACGAGGCCGAGATCCGCCAGTACGGCGACGTGATCGCCGACCTGCGCGTACCCGCGCAGGCCTGAGGAATCTTTCCCATGGCGGACCTGCGCCTCGAGTTGCTCGAATTCAAGATCGCCCACCTCGAAAAGGCGATGCAGGAACTCAGCGACGTGCTCTACCGGCAGCAGCGCGAGATCGACGCGCTGCGCGCGCGTGGGCAGCAACTGTTCGAGCAGGTGCAGCAGCTCGAGGACCGCGGCGGCGACCCGGGCCGCGTCGAGATTCCGCCACACTACTGAGCGACCCCACGATGACCGCGGCGAAGCGCAGGACGGTCTGGCTCGTGTACGCCGCGGGGCTGACCGCCGCGGTGGTCATCGGCGAGGTCACTCGCGGCACGCCGCCGGACCTCGTCGCGCTGACGAGCTGGGTGCTGACGACCGCCCTGCTCGTGGCCGTCTGGTCGTACGCGCTGCGACGCAGGCTCGGCAACGAGCAGTACTGGCGCGCCGTGTTCTGGATCGTGCTGCTCGCGACGGTGCTGATGCTGCTTCCAGTGCTCATGGCCGGCGGCACGCTCGCGCGATACGCCCTCGCGCTGACCGTGCCGATCGTGCCGGCGTACGTGGCCGCGTACCTGTACGCCTATCGCTCACCAGGGATCTGGAGAAAAAACTCAGCTGGGGCCTGATCCCGATTTCCAGGTGGCGTGGAGCGGCATGCCCACGTGCAGTTCCGCCGGGGCGCCGCTCGCGACGATCGCGTTCTGCGCGAAAGCGACGCCGCGCAGCTTCGCGTCCCAGCGGTAGGTGCGCAGCGTGCGCAGCGGCTCCTCGCCGTCGCGTGTGGCGGTCGCCTGGTCGGTGGTGGTGATGACGCAGCGCGTACAGGGCTTGACGATGCGGATCGTGGCCTCGGCCGCCGCGAGTTCGTGCATACGGTCCTCGGCGTAGGGCTCGCAGCCATCGAGCAGCAGGCTCGTGCGGAAGCGATCGAGCGGCAGCGGCGCAGGCAGCCGGGCATTCAGATCGTCGAACGAAGCACGGGAGAGCACGAGCAACGGGAAGCCGTCCGTAAAACGGGTCTCGCCGTCGAGCCCGCCGGACCACTGCGGGTCGGTCCGCCGCCGTCGCGCCGCGTCGAACCGCACGAGCCGCAGCGGCCGGCCGAGGAAGGCGCTGAACCAGCCGGCCGCCGCCTCGCCGGCGTCGATCGCCTCGCACGCATCGCGCCAGACGACCACCTCGCGCCTCGCACCGGAGCGGTCGTCGAGCGCCAGCACGAGCGGCTCCATGCCGGGGGCGGTGACGACGAGCGCATCGGACCGGAGGTCGGGCGCCACGAGCGCCAGCCGCGGTGTCTCGCGCTGCGTGAGGAAGCGGCCCTCGGGAGTGACGACCATCCATTCGCGATCGTGCTGCAGTCCGGACCAGGTGAGCTCCGCGCTCGCGACCGACGTGCCGCGACACGACTTGATCGGATAGACGAACAGCCCGGCGAGCGTGAGCATGCCGGCATTCTAGCGTGGGGTTCGCGTCAGCCGGCGAGCGGCAGAGGCGTCGGGCGGCCGACATGGTAGCCCTGGACGAAATCGACGCCCATGCGGCGCGCGGAGTCGAGCGCGCTCAGGTCCTCGACCTGCTCGGCAATGACCTGGAATTTGAGCGAGCGTGCGAGCTTGATCATCGCCGTAACCATCGCCTGGTTCACGTTGTCCGAGGCGAGGTTGCGGATGAACGAGCCGTCGATCTTCAGATAGTCGAGCGAGAGGTTCTTGAGGTTCGCGAAGGAGCTGAGCCCGCGGCCGAAATCGTCGAGCGCGAAGCGACAGCCCATGCCGTGGAGAACGCCGATGAAGCGTCGTGCGTGCTCGATGTTCGTGATGACGGAGTTCTCGGTGACCTCGAAGCAGATGCGGCCGGGCGCTACGCCCGTGCGGTCGAGGCAGTCGACCACGAACTCGAGGAAGCCCGCGTCGCCGAGGGTCTGGCCGGAGAGATTGATGCAGAGGCTGCGGTCCTGGGCGAGACGCACGGCGCCGCGTGCGAGCGCCGTGAACGCGGTCTGCACGACCCAGCGGTCGATATGCGGCATCAGGCGGTAGCGTTCCGCCGCGCGCATGAATTCGGACGGTGCCACGGCCACGCCCCTCTCGTCCTTCAGGCGCAGCAGCACTTCGAGGCCGGGACCGCCTTCGACGCTCGAAACCGACACGATCGGCTGGGCGTGCAGTTCGAAGCGGCTCTCCTTGAGCGCCACCTGGATCTGCTGCAGCCACAGGATCTCGCCACGCTGGCGGGCTGCCGCCTCGTCGCGCGCAGAGTAGACGTGCACGCGCCCGCCCTGGTTCTTCGCGACGTAGCAAGCCGAGTCCGCGGCGTGCAGCAGGTCCTCGATCGACGTGCTCTCGCCGGTGACCTCGACCAGGCCGACGCTGACGCCGACGCTGAAGATCTTGTCCTTCCAGACGAAACGATGGTCGTTGACCGCGCGCACGACGTCGTCGGCGATCTGTCGCGCCTTCTCGAGCGGGCATCCCGCGAGCAGGATGCCGAACTCGTCGCCACCGAGCCGGCCGACCGTGTCCGAGTCGCGCACGGCGTCCTTGATCAGTGCCGCGACCTCGCGCAGCATGCTGTCGCCGGCGACGTGGCCGCACTCGTCGTTGACCGCCTTGAAGCGGTCGAGGTCGAGGTAGCAGAGCACGTGGCGCGCGCCGCCGTGCGTCGCCTCGAGCGCTTCCTCCAGGCGCCGCTCGAACTCGCGCCGGTTGACGAGCCCCGTCAGGCCGTCGTGGCTCGCTTGGTACGACATCGCCCGCGTCAGGCCCCGCAGGTCGGTCACGTCGCGCAGCGCGATCACGGTGCCGTCGATCTGCCCTGCCGCGTCGCGCATCGGCGAGACCGTGACCTCGATCGAACGCTCGCCGTTGCTGTCCGCCGAGACGAGCATGCCGCGGCGACCGAGGCTGACGCGGGCGCCGGTGACGATGCTCTGGCGCACAGGGTCGGCGAGCGACTTGCGATCGCCCTCGTCGATGAGCTCGATGACGTCGCCGAGCGTGTGCCCGAGGATCTCGCCGGCGGGCTTGCCGATCAGGTGCACGCCGGCCTGGTTGACGTAGACGATGCGGCCCTCGACGTCGGTGGTCAGCACGCTCTCGGCAAGCGAGTCGAGCGCTTCCCAGGCGTTGGAGTGGCTGCGCTGGGCCGGCTCGGCGAGCGTGCTCGGCGACATCTCGACGCCGGTAACCAGCACGGCGGGCCGGCCGTCCAGGCTCGTGCGCGCGAACGTGAGTTCGAGCCGGTGGGGCGGCCCGGGCGCTTGCGGCTGCAGCTCGACCTCCAGCCGTTGCGGCGCAGCCTGTCCGGTTGCATGGCGCCGCAGGTATTCCGCGACCAGTTCGGCGTAGTCCGGGTGGACGAGGTCCTCGAGGCGACGGCCGAACAGTCGCGCCGGGCTCGGGACGCCGCAGAGTTCGGCGAACCGCGGGTTTGCGATCTGGATCCCGTCGCGCTCGACCAGCAGCGCCTCGTGCATCGACTCGAGCATGCGCCGGTAGACGGTTTCGCGTTCCTCGCGCGCGGTGCTCTCGGCCTGGAGCCGTTCCATCAGTCGATCGACGCCCTGCGCAATCTCGCCGGCGCCGCCTTCGCCCGCGTGCGGTCCGAGGCGCTCGCCGAGATCCCCGCTCGTCGTGACGGCCTGCAGGCGTTCGGCGAGGTCGTGCATCCGCTGCATCTCGCGCGAGCGCCGAAGCAGGGCCACGGCCAGCACCACGGCCACGACTCCCAGCAGAATCGACGCAAGCATCAAGATGTCGGTCTCCGGAACGGCCATGTCCTTTCGGGCCACGCGCACCCGCGTCCCTGAACGGTTTCTACTTGTTCTCTTCCACGGCGTTGACGTGCCGACCGAGCATAACGGAACGGTTCGCTCCGGCCCGCTGGATTCACCATAATGCGCATGGCTTTTGGCTTGTTCCGCCGTGGCGCACACCGTAACCTTCGCGCCGGCCGTTCAAGCCGTTTTTCCGGCCATTTGGAAGCATCCGCATGTTCGACGTCCAGTTTGCCCGCCGCCAGATGATCGAGCAGCAAGTCCGTGCCTGGGACGTGCTCGACCTCGAGGTGCTCGACGCGCTCCAGCAGGTGCCGCGCGAGGAATTCGCGCCCGCGCACTATCGCGAGCTCGCGTTCGCGGACACGAACGTGCCGATCGGCCACGGGCAGACCATGCTCGCGCCGAAGGTCGAGGGTCGCATCCTGCAGGCGCTCGACGTGCAACCGGGCGATCTCGCGCTCGAAGTCGGCACCGGCACCGGATTCTTTGCCGCCTGCATCGGCAGGCTGGCGCGCAGCGTCCGCACGATCGACCTGTACGCGGACTTCGCGACGGGGGCTCGCGAGGCCTTCCGCCGCGTCGGCGTGCACAACGTCACGGCCGAGGTCTTCGATGCCACGCAGCTCGTCGAACGAGACGCCTACGACGTGATCGCGCTGACCGCATCGCTGCCCGTCTACGATGCCCGCTTCGAGCAGGCGCTGAAAGTCGGCGGACGGCTCTTCGTCGCGGTCGGCACCGGCCCCATGCTCGAGGCCCGGCGCGTCACGCGGGTGGGGCCCGGGGAATGGGCCCGGGAAAGCCTGTTCGAGACGGGGATGGCGCCGCTGATCCACGCGGCCGAGCCGCCGAAGTTCCGGTTTTGACCCCTGGTCGTGGGGGGACTAGGCAATCACCCGATCGGTGATATAGTCTAGTACAACACTAGTAGACTAGGCGCGGCGACGACCGCCAGAGTGAGTGAGCCCATGAGAACAAGATCGCTTCTTCCTGCCTGCAGCGTCGCGGCCGCCCTGGTGGCCGGAGTGCCCGCGCGCGCGGAGAACCTGATCGAGGTTTACCAGGCGGCCGTCCGCGGCGACCCCGTGCTGCGCGAAGCCGAGGCGCGCCGGATGGCCGCACTGGAAGCCAAGCCGCAGGCTCGCGGCCTGCTGCTGCCGCAGGCCGACGTCACCGGCCAGTACGCCTCGCGCAACGGCGACAGCACCGCCCTGTTCCTGAAACAGAACGACGACGGCTCGGTGTCGCTGGCGCAGTCCGACCAGTCTTCCGAATCGGACTTCTGGAACTACGAGGCGCGAGTCACGCAGTCGCTGTTCCGCTGGGACCAGTGGCAGGCCCTGAAACGCGCCGACGCCACGGTCGCGGTGGCCGAGGCCAACTTCCGCGCCGCGCAGCAGAACCTGCTGGTTCGGGTCAGCACGGCGTATTTCGACGTGCTTGCGGCAGATGACACGCTCTCGGCTGCGCAGGCCACGCTCGAAGCGCTGGCCCGCCAGCTCGAGCAGGCCGACAAGCGCTTCGAGGTCGGCCTGATTGCGATCACCGACGTGCAGGAAGCGCGCGCGGCGCACGACAGCGCGACGGCCGGCGTGATCGCGGCCAAGCGTACGCTTGCGACGACGCAGGAAGTGCTGCGCGAATTGACGAACGAGACGTACACGACGCTCGCCAAGCCCGCCGAGCAGATGCCGCTCGACCAGCCCCAGCCCGCGGACGAGCAGGGCTGGGTGGATCGCGCGCTCGAAAACAACCTGGCGGTGATCGCTGCGCGGCTGGAGACGGAAGTCGCGGCGCGCGACGTCAAGGTGGCGCAGGCGGGTCACTTCCCGACGGTCGAACTGTTCGCGACGTACAACGAATTCGACTCGGACGCGACGCAGACCAACAATGGCGTCACGCAACCGGCCGATGCGACGCAGACCGAGGACATGGTCGGTGTGCAGGTCACGGTTCCGATCTTCACCGGCGGCGCCACGCGGTCGCGCGTGCGTGAGTCGGTCTACCTGCAGCGCGCCGCGCGCGAGAAACTCGAAGGCACGATGCGCTCGGCCGAGCGCGAGACGCGCGACGCCTACCTGAGCCTGATCGCCGAAAAGGCGCGCGTGCAGGCGCTCGCACAGGCCGTGAAGTCCAGCCAGACCGCGCTCGAGGCGACGGAGGCCGGTTTCGAAGTCGGCACCCGTACGACGGTCGACGTGCTCGCCGCGCGTCGCACCCTGTTCGAGGCGCAGCGCGACTACGCCCGCACCCGTTACGACTACCTGATCAACATCGTGCGGCTGGAATCGGCCGCCGGCGGGCTGGTGCAGGACGACCTGGCCGCGATCAACGCCTTCCTCACGGCGCCGACGACGCTGCCCGTGGTGCGGCCGAAGAGCTGACGAGCAGCGGCTCGATCATCCCGACGAGGCGATCGACCGCGCCGCGGTTGGCCGCTACGGCACGTCGTCCACGTGCGCCCGCTTCGCGCGCCTCGGCCGGCGCGTCCACCCATTCGAGCAGCGCCTGTCCGAGCGCCTCGTGGCCCGGCACGATCCTGAGCGCGCCGCCCTGCTCCAGCAACGCCGCGATGTCGGGGCCATTGTGCGTGTGCGGCCCCGACAGGATCGGCAGCCCGAGCACCGCAGGCTCGAGCAGGCTGTGCCCGCCGATCGGCACGAGACTGCCGCCGACGAAGGCCACGTCGGATGCGGCGTAGAACATCTGCAGTTCCCCTATCGTATCGACGAGGAACACGTCGTCGCCGGCGCCCGGCATCTCGCCTGAGCTGCGCTGCGCGAAGCGCACGCCCGCGTTGCGCAGCACCCCGCGGACCCCCTCGAAGCGCTGCGGGTGCCGCGGCACGAGCAGCAGCAGCGCCGTCGGGTGCCGCTGCCGCAGCAGCACGTGCGCGGCCAGCGCCGCCTGTTCCTCGCCTTCGTGCGTGCTGCCGGCGATCCACACCGGCCGCCCTGCACCCCAGCGCTGTCGCAACGCGCGGCCCGCCTCGACCTGGGCCTCCGGAATCTGCAGGTCGTACTTGATGTTGCCCGTGACCTGCACGCGCGCACCCGCGGCCCCGATGGCGCGAAAGCGCTCGGCGTCTACCCCGGTCTGCGCGCCGACCGTGACGTTGCCCTTCGACAGCGTGTCACGCAACAACGAGGGCATGCGCCGGTAGCGTTCGACCGAGCGCGCGGACAACCGTGCGCTGCCGAGCACGAGCGGGATGCCGCGACGACCGAGCTCGGCGTAGAGCGTCGGCCAGATCTCGGTCTCGAGGATCACGGTGACCTGCGGTGAGATGCGGTCCAGGAACCGACGCACCGCGCCCGGCAGGTCGTAGGGCAGGTAACAGTGCTGGACGCCGTCTTCGAACAGCGCCCGTGCGCGTTGCGCGCCCGTCGCAGTGACGGTCGAAACGACGATCGGCAGCGCGGGATGTCGCCGTTGCAGTGCACGCACCAGCGCGGCCGCGGCCTGCACCTCGCCGACCGACACGGCGTGGATCCAGATCGCGCCGGCGCCGCGGACACGTTCGACGTAACCGAGCCGCTGACCCAGCCGCCCGCGTTGGTCGCGGTGCAGGAACCCTTGCCAGGCGTCGTGCGCGATGACCCACGGCACGAGCAGGCGGGTCAGCAGCACGTAGAGCATGCGCATCATCGGGCGGCTCACTCCTCGGTGCCGGCGAGCAGCGCGCGCCACTGCTCGTCGCCGAACCGGTCGCGCGGCAGGTCGGCCGTGACCTTCAGCAACGAGCGCCGCAAGCGAGCCAGGACTCGCAGTTCCCACGCCCCGCGGCTTCGCAGGCGGCCCCGGTCGAAATCGAGCACGTACACCGCGTCGTCGTCGCCAAGCAGCAGATTGTGGGCATTGAGGTCTGCATGCTGTACGCCGCGCGCATGCAGCCGCCCGACGCACCGACCCACGCCGGTCCACCTGGCCGCCGGCAACGGCGCATCCGTGAGCAACGACGCCAGCGTCTGCCGCACGGGCAGTTCGACGGTGATCAGGTCGGCACGGTACGTGAGTCCGTCGCGGACGTAGCGCGCGGCGACCGGTTGAGGCACGGGCAGGCCCCACGCGCGCAGGCGACGCAGCAGCCGCCACTCGGCGAAAGCACGCGTGCGCGATGCCCCGGTGAAGAGATAACGATCGTCGAACAGCTTCGCCACCAGCCCGCCGCGACGGTAGTGCCGCAACACCCAGGGCTCGCCGTCCGCGGTGCGCACGAAAGCGACGGTGCCGCGCCCGCCGCGCGCCGCCTGCAGCGCGCCATTGGCCCGCCAGTGCGCCGGCTCGAACACCGCGGCGTCGGGTTGGCCGAGGAGTGAGGCATCGTATAGCATCGCGCCGCCCGCTATACGCGCGAGCGCCTCGTCACCGGCGGCGGCTGCTTCGTTCATCGTGGCGGATTGTTCCCGATCCCGGCGTCCGTGCCTACCTCGAGACCCGCTCCGTGCAGCCTTTGTTTTCGTCGACCGCGCCGCCCGAATCGATCTGCATCCTGCGCCTCTCCGCGCTCGGCGACGTCTGCCACGCCTTGCCGGTCGTGCGCACGCTGCAGGACGCGTGGCCGCAGACCCGGATCACCTGGATCATCGGCAAGCTCGAACACAAGCTGCTCGGCCACATCCCCGACGTCGAGTTCGTCGTCTTCGACAAGAAGACCGGCGCCGAGGGATATCACGCCCTGCGCGAACGCTTGCGTGGTCGCAGGTTCGACGCCCTGCTGCACATGCAGCTCGCGCTGCGCGCGAGCCTTGCCGCAGCCCTGGTGCCGGCCCGCTACAAGGTCGGGTTCGACCGCGCGCGTGCGCGGGAGGCGCAATGGCTGTTCACGAACGTGCAGATCGGGCCCCGCTCGCGCGAGCACGTGCTCGACAGCCTGTTCGGCTTTGCCGAGCGGCTCGGTCTCGAGGCCCGCTCCATGCGCTGGGACATCCCTCTGCCGCAGGGCGCACTCGACTACGCGGCTCGTGCGATTCCGGACGCCGCACGCCGGACGCTGGTCGTGAGCCCCTGTTCGAGTCACGCGCTGCGCAACTGGCGCGCCGAACGCTATGCCGCGCTGGCCGACCATGCGGTCGCGCGCCACGGCATGGAGGTGCTGCTGTGCGGAGGTCGCAGCGAACTCGAAGTGCGCTACGGGCGGGAGATCGAGGGCCAGATGCGCCAACCGTGTCGCAACCTGATCGGCCAGGACACGCTGCTCGAATTCCTCGCGACCCTGCAGCGCGCGACGGCGCTGGTCTCGCCCGATTCAGGCCCCGCCCACATGGCGACCACGGTGGGCACTCCGGTGGTGGGCCTGTATGCCGCGACCAACTCGCAGCGCAGCGGGCCCTACTACAGCCGGCAGTGGTGCGTCGACCGCTACGAAAAGGCGGCGTCGCGGTACAGGAATCGCTCGGCGAGCAAGCTGCCCTGGACCGACAAGATCGAGCAGCCGGGAGTGATGGACCTGATCGAAGTCGACGACGCCGTCGAGAAGCTCGACGAACTGATGGCCGCGGGCGCGCCGCGGACAGGAAGGGGATAGAGGTTAGGAGTTAGGAGTTAGTGAAGAGCGCGCGCCGCGCGCTTGCGACGCTATCCCCTATCCCCTGACTCCTGTCCCCTTTCTGCGCGATAATCGCGCCGCCACAGACCATGCCCGAGGCGCCCTCCGTGACGGCCGACCGCAGCGAGAAGCTCATCCAGCCGAACGCCCAGCACCAGTACGAGGTGACGCCGGCGGACTTGCCGCTTTCCTGTCCGATGCCGGGCATGCACCTGTGGAATTCGCACCCGCGCGTATTCCTGCCGATCGAGCAGACCGGCTGGGCCAAATGCCCGTACTGCAGCGCGGAGTACACGCTGAGGAAGTGAGTGTCCAGTGCTCAGTGTTCAGTGTTCAGTCGGAAGTGGCGCATTGCGCCTCCGACCGGACACTAGACACTGACCGGTAGACACTATTTCTTGTACTCCCTGTAACTCTTCTCCTCCACCAGCGCCGAGCCCAGCTTGTCATTGATGCGGCGCTTGATCGCCGCGCGCTCGTCGTTGGTGACGTACACCGCGCGCGCGAGTTCGATGAAGCGCGCGTCGAACCGGCCGTCGCGCTCCTTGTCGCGGATCTCGTCCTCGATGTCCCACAGCTGGCCGTTGACGTCGCGAAGTCCCGACCATTCGGCGCCGATGTCCGCCTTGCGCGAATACTCGGATGCACTCCAGGTTTCGTTGAGCAGCGTGAGCTCGGTGCGCACGTTGTGCAGCTTGGCGGCGTCGGTCATGCGCGCCGACTTGATCTCGAGGATCGTGATCTTGTCGATGAGTTCGCCGGGAGAGATCGGGACCAGGAGTTCGGCCATGAGGAGTGTCTAGCGGTTAGTGTCTAGCGGTCATGTCCGGCCCGCGGCCGGTCGGGCAGCATTCTACGCTCGACTCGGCACCGCCTGCCTGCCAGACACTAGACACTGGACACTAGACACTTCCTTCCATCGTTTCCGCCCACACCGTGCTCACGGCGGCACGGGTCGCGGCGAAGTCCTCCGCCGGCGCGACGTTGCCCTTGCCCTCGAGCGAGAGGTGGTGCAGCCGCTGGCGGTAGGCGCGGTACGCCCCGGTCAGCACGTCCACGGTGTGCTGCGGCACGAGGCAGATCGAGGCGAGGCTTTCGAGCTGGCGTATGTTGTCCGAGTACGTCACCAGCTCGGCGTAACGCTCCGACCACGACAGCGTCCAGTACTGCGCGAGAAACTCGACGTCGGTGATGCCACCCGCGTCCTGCTTGAGGTCGAACTCGCCCGGTCTGGACTTCGACAACTCGGCGCGCATGCGCTCGCGCATGGATCTCACGTCGTCACGCAGCGTCGAGCGGCGGACGGCCGTGCGCAGCAGTTCGACCCGCAGCGCCTCGTAGCGCGCGCGCAGCGCCGGCTCGCCCGCGACCGCACGCGAGCGCAGCAATGCCTGGTGCTCCCAGGTCCACGCCTCCGCGCGCTGGTAATCGGCGAAGCCGTCGATGCTCTGCACGAGCAGGCCGCCCTTGCCGCTGGGCCGCAGCCGCGTGTCGACCTCGTAGAGCCGTCCCGCCGCGGAATGGACCGTGAGCACGTGCACGAGGCGCTGCACGAGGCGAAGGAAGAACACGCCGTTATCGAGCACGTGCGGCCCGCACGTCCGCTGCACCTCGCCGTGCGAGCCGTGCAGGAACACGAGGTCGAGGTCGGAGCCGTAGCCGAGTTCGATGCCGCCGAACTTGCCGTAAGCGACGACGATCATGCCCGCCGGCCCGAGCTCTGCCTCGGACGGCCCGCACATCGGCACGCCGTGCCGTGCCGTGATCTGCTGCCACGCCAGGTCGAATGCCACCTGGACGATCAGCTCGGCCAGGTCCGTGAGCCGGTCGCTGACCTTCATGAGCGGCAGGCGGCCCGTGAGGTCGGGCACCGCGACGCGGAACATCGCGGCGCGCTGAAATTGCCGCAGCGCCTCGACCTGCTCCTCCGGATCGTCGCCGGCCGTGCCGGCCATGCGCGTGCGCAGTTCCTGCTCGAGCTCGGCGCGCGTGGGCATCGTCTCGAACAGCCGCTCGTCGAGCAACTCGTCGAGCAGCAGTGGGAACGCGGCGATCTGGTCGGCCAGGAACTTGGAGTGCGCGCAGAGCTCGAGCAGGCGGTCGCGCGCCCTCGGATTCTCATTGAGCAATGCGAGGTAGACGGTGCGGCCACCGATGCGCTCGACGATGTCAAGTACGCGGCCGAGCGTCGCCTCCGCGTTCGGCAGCCGCACGATCGCGCGCAACAGGCCCGGCAGCAGCGAGCGCAGGCGTCGACGCCCGGTCTCGTCGAGCCGGCGGTAGTAAGCGCCCTCGCGGATCCGCGCGAGCTCGCGCAGCAGCGACTCGAGGTGGCCGGGTGACCCGAGCGTCGTGAGCGCCTGTCGTCGTCGATCGTCGTCCAGCTCCGGGTCGAGCAGGTGCTCGAGCTCCAGGTCCGCGGGGTCGCCGCCGTTCGACCGATCGGGCGCGAAGACGGCGCGACGGAAGTGACGACTCACGCGGTCCCGGTGATCGTCGAGCTCGCACAGCAGCGACGCCCAGTCGGGCAGCCCCATCGCGAGTGCGAGCCGCGCCCGCGAGTGCTCGTCCGTGGGCAGCTCGTGGGTCTGCTCGTCGTTCCATTCCTGCAGTCGGTTCTCGACGCGTCGCAGGTAGCGATAGGCGGCCTGCAGGTCGGCCACCGCCTCGTTCGCCAGCAGCTTCTGCCCTGCCAGCTGCGGCAGCGCCTCGAGCAGGCTGCGCGTCTGCAGCCGCTGGTTGCTGCCGCCGCGCAGTAGCTGGAACGCCTGGACGATGAACTCGATCTCGCGAATACCGCCCGGGCCGAGCTTCACGTTCTGCTGCAGCTCGCGGCGTTCGACCTCGCGCGCGATCAGTTCCTTCATGCCGCGCAACGACTCGAACACGCCGAAGTCCAGGTAGCGGCGGTAGACGAACGGACGCAGCACGTGACGGTGCAGTTCGTCGAATCCGGCCCCCGCGCCGAACACGGGGCGTGCCTTGACGTAAGCGTAGCGCTCCCAGTCGCGACCGTGCTGCTGCAGGTAATCCTCGATCGCATCGAAGCTGGCGGCGACGGGACCAGAGTCGCCGAACGGCCGCAGCCGCAGGTCCACGCGATAGACGAAGCCGTCGTCGGTCGGCGTGCCGAGCAGCTGGGCGACGCGCTTGCCGACGCGCGTGAAGAATTCCTCGTACTCGAGCGGCCGCGGGCCCGTCGTCTCGCCGTGCTCGGCGAACGCGAACACGAGGTCGATGTCCGAGGAGAAGTTCAGCTCTCCGCCGCCGAGCTTCCCCATGCCGAGCACGAGCAACGGGATTTCCGCACCGTCCGCACTGCGGGGCACGCCGTGGCGCTTGCCGAGCACGGCCGTCGCGTGACGGCAGGCCGCCGAAATGCACGCGTCGGCCAGCGTGGACAACTCGCGCAGGACGGCGTCGATCGGCGCCAGCCCCGCGAGATCGCGCCAGGCGATGCGCACGAGGTGCCGGCGGCGAAACGCCCGCAGCGCCGACATGAAGCGGGCGTCGTCGCCCGTGCCCGGCAGCGTCACGGCATCGACGCCCGCCATGCAGGCCGCGACGTCGAGGTCTTCGAGCAGGCGCCCGTCGTCCGACGCGAGCCAGGCGAGCAGCCCGGCGTCGCGCAAGCAGGCATTCGCGACGAAGGCGCTGCAGGCGAAGACGTAACGCAGGCTCGTCTCGAGCACGGGCGCAGCCCGCGTGTCGGGCATGGGCGCCGCTGCGGCGAGGCTTTGCCGCTGCTCCTCGACCGCCGGCACGAAGCGCTCGGGAATGTCGAAACCGGTGCTCACAGGGCGGCCCTCGGGCGTGTCGCGCTCGCGACGATCACCGCGGACGTGACGAGCAGCAGACCCGCGATCGTGTACGCGGCGCCGGGAAATTCCCAGCCCGCGCCAGGGCCGCGAATCGACCACGCGAAAATGCTCGCGAACATCACCGGGCCGATCATCGTCGCAATGCCCTGCAGGCTGCCCATTGCGCCCTGCAGTTCGCCCTGCACGTTCGCCGCGACGTGTCGCGTCATGAGGCCCTGGGCCGTGGGCCCCGCAAGCCCCCACAGCGCGACGATCGGGATGCCGGAAAGGAACAGGACGCCGCTCGGCGCCCAGGCGTACACGCCGAACCCGATCGCGCCCGCAAGCAGTCCTGCGAGCAGCACCCGACGTTCGCCGAAGCGACGCACGAGCGGGCCGACGAGCGCACCCTGCACCACTGCGGAGGAGGCTCCGACGACCGCCAGCGATAGACCGACCGTCTTCTCGTCCCAGCCGTAGCGGTAGGCCGCGTACAGCACGAACACCGCGGGCAGCACGGCGTGCGCCACGCTGCTCAGGAACGCGGCGCCGGCGAGCCCCGTGATCTCACGGTGCGCGCGCAGGAACTTCAACGAGCCGACCGGGTTCGCACGCTTCCACTCGAATACGCGGCGTCGCTCGGGCGGCAGCGATTCCGGCAGCACGAAAAAGCCGTAGGCCGCATTGGCGAGGCTCGCGACCGCAGCCGCCCAGAACGGCAGGCGCGGGTCGATCGAGCCGAGCACACCGCCGAGCGCGGGCCCGAGCACGAACCCGATGCCGAAGGCCATGCCGACGAGGCCGTAGCTCTTCGCGCGCTTCTCCGGGGGCGTGACGTCGGCAATGTAGGCCATCGCCGTGCTGATGCTCGCGGCCGTCACGCCCGAGACGACGCGGCCCACGAACAGCCAGCGCAGGTTCGGCGCGAGCGCCATGAGCACGTAATCGAGCCCGAGGCCGAGATTCGACAGCAGGATGACCGGCCGGCGTCCGAACCGATCGGACAACCCGCCCATGACCGGCATGGACACGAACTGCATCACGGCCCAGACCGAACCGAAGACGCCGTAGATCTTTGCCGCCCGAGCCGTGTCGCCGCCGAGGAAGTCCTCGATCAGGTGCGGCAGCACCGGCAGGACCATGCCGAGCGCGAGCATGTCGAGCACGACGGTGACGAAGATGAAGGCGAGCGCCGCGCGACGCGGCGCGGCGACCGGAGCGGTGCCGCTCATGTGCGCGCGGCCCGCCCGCCGCCCCTCACGGGTACTGCAGCACCGTGCGCGGCACGTGCTCCTCGCAGCGGAAGCCGGGCGCGATGCCGATGTCGATCAGCACGCCGACGCCGTGCACGACGTAGCCCGCCTGCCGGCTCAGCGCGACCGACGCGCTCAACGTGCCGCCGGTCGCGAGCACGTCGTCCACCAGCAGCAGCCTGCCCTCCCCCGCCTGCATCTCGAGCACGCCGGTGCCGTACTCGAGGTCGTACGCGATGTCCACGACCGGCGGCGGCAGCTTGCCCTTCTTGCGGATCGGCACGAACCCCTTGTCGCGGCGCTCCGCCAGCGCCGAGGCCAGGATGAAGCCGCGCGACTCGATGCCGGCGACCGCGTCGATGGCCCGCCACTCGTCGTCTCCGAACAGCGCCTCGATCGCCTCGATCGTCGCGGCGAAGTGGCGGCGCAGCAGCGGGCTGATGTCGCGGAACAGGATTCCGGGCTTGGGAAAATCCGGAACGTCGACGACGTACTGTCTCAGGTCCTGCATGCGCACCTCGGGCTCGGCGCGCGCAGGGTAGCGAAATTC
>DASSJN010000178.1:0-8290 GCA_035691185.1 Steroidobacteraceae bacterium | reverse complement strand
GGTGCGCATGAACGATCTCAAGATCGTGACGAAACGCCAGCCGACGCTCGCCGAGTTCGACGATCTGCTGTTCGCCTGGCAGGTCTGCAAGTACGTGAAGTCCAACGCGGTCATCTTCGTCAGGGACCGCATGACTGTCGGCATCGGCGCCGGACAGATGAGCCGCGTCTACAGCACGCGCATCGCGGCGATGAAGGCCCGCGACGAGGGCCTCGATCCCGCCGGGTCCGTCATGGCCTCGGATGCATTCTTTCCGTTCCGCGACGGCCTCGACGCCGCGGCCGAGCACGGCATCCGGGCCGTGATCCAGCCGGGCGGCTCGAAGCGCGACGCGGAAGTCGTGGCGGCCGCCGACGAGCACGGTCTCGCGATGGTGTTCACGGGCATGCGGCACTTCCGGCACTGACGTGCCGGAAATGAGTGTCTGGTGTTCAGTGTCTAGTGTCTGGTAGGAAGCCGACTGCGTCGGCGCGCTTCTTCCGACTGAACACCAGACACTGGACACCAAGCACTTCTGTCGACTGGATGCCTGCATGAAAGTCCTGGTCATCGGTTCCGGCGGTCGCGAGCATGCGCTGGCGTGGAAAGTCGCTCAATCTCCACGCGTGACGCGGGTGTTCGTCGCACCTGGCAACGCAGGCACACGTCTCGAACCGAACACGACCAACGTCGACATCGCCGCCGACGACGTCCCGGCGCTGCTCGCGTTCGCGCAACGCGAAAAGGTCGACCTGACGATCGTCGGACCCGAGGCGCCGCTCGTCATCGGCGTCTGCGACGCGTTCACGGCGGCGGAGCTGCGCTGTTTCGGCCCGAGCCGGCTCGCCGCGCGCCTCGAGGGCTCGAAGGCCTTCACCAAGGATTTCCTGCAACGCCACGGCATCCCGACGGCGGCATACGCGACCTTCACGCGCGACGACTTCGATGCAGCCTGGGTGCGGCGCCAGCGTGCGCCGCTCGTCGTCAAGGCGGACGGTCTCGCCGCCGGCAAGGGCGTCGTGATCTGCGCGACGCAGGACGACGCCGTGACGACGGCGCACGACATGTTCGCCGGTCGCTTCGGCAAGGCCGGCGACACCGTCGTCGTCGAGGCGTTCCTCGAGGGCGAGGAGGCGAGCTTCATCGCGATGGTCGATGGCACCCACGTGCTGCCGCTCGCGACCTCGCAGGATCACAAGCGCCTGCGCGACGGCGACGAAGGCCCCAACACCGGCGGCATGGGCGCGTATTCGCCTGCCCCCGTCGTCACCCCGGAAATTCACGGTCGCATCATGCGCGAGGTGATGCTGCCGACGGTGGCGGCGCTCGCGCGCGAGGGCACGCCCTACGTCGGCTTCCTGTATGCGGGCGTCATGATCGCCGCTGACGGAACGCCGAACGTGCTCGAGTTCAACTGCCGCTTCGGCGATCCCGAGACGCAGCCGATCCTGAGTCGCATGCGCTCGGACTTGACGACGCTCTGCGAGGCCGCGCTCGATGGCAAGCTCGCCGGCGTCGAAGTCGACTGGGACCCGCGCGCGGCCGTGGGCGTGGTGCTCGCCGCCGGTGGGTACCCGGACAGCGTCCGCAAGGGCGACGAGATCCACGGCCTCGACGCGGCGGCCCGGCTGCCGGGCAAGGTCTTCCATGCCGGCACGACGCTCAACGCCGCGGGCAAGGTCGTCACGAACGGCGGGCGCGTGCTCTGCGCGGTCGGCCTCGGTACCTCCGTGCGACTGGCACAGAAGCAGGCCTACGAACTCGCCGGAACGATCTGCTGGGAAGGCCTGCAGTACCGCCGGGATATCGGTTACCGCGCGGTGCTCCGCGAGGCCGCGACGGGCTGAAGCGGTCCAGCACCTCGGGCGCGGCGACTTCCCTCCTGTCCAGTGGACGCTGCAGCACTCGCGGCGTAAAACCAAGGGTGGGGATGGCACCGAGAAGGTAATCACGTCATGACCGTGCCCGTCGAGTCTCTCCATGAGGCCGAGCGCCCGATCGAATCCCGTCTGCTCGACGTCCTGATCCGCGCCGCGCTGGTCTTCGCACTGCTTTTCCTGTGCTTTCAAGTGTTCGCGCCCTTCCTGACCTTGATGGTCTGGGCGCTGATCCTCGCGGTCGCCATTTATCCGCTGCACCGGCGGCTGGCGCGACGGCTCGGCGGCCGGCAGGGCCTCGCGGCCACGCTGATCGTGCTGTTGGCAGCCATCGTGATCGTGGCGCCGACCGCAGCGCTCATGAGCCACTTCGGCGACTCCGTCCGCTCGCTCGTGCACGGCGTGCAGAGCAATACGCTGCAAGTTCCGCCGCCGCGGGCCGGCGTCGAGTCCTGGCCCATCGTCGGCAAGAAATTGCATGCGGCGTGGAGCCAGGCCCACTCGGACCTGCCCGCGCTAGTGAAGAACCTGCAGCCGAAGATCGGCGAACTCGCGAGGTCCGCGCTCGGCATGGTCGCGAGCATCGCCGTCGGCGTGCTCCTGTTCCTGGCCGCCTTCATCATCGCCGGCATCGTCATGGCCTTCGGCGAGGCCGGCGCGCGCAGCGCCGAGCGGATCTTTGCGCGCATCGTCGGGCGCGAGCGGGCCACCGAGTTTACGAAGCTCTGCACCGCGACGATCCGCGCCGTGGCGCAGGGCGTCATCGGCGTCGCGCTGATCCAGGCCATCGTCATCGGCCTGACGCTGCTGGTCGCCGGCGTTCCTTTCGCCGGAGTGCTCGCGCTGATCGTACTGGTGCTGGGAATCGCGCAGATTCCGGCACTGCTGGTGACCGTCCCCGCGATCATCTACATCTGGGCGAGTGGCGATTACTCCAACGTCCTCGCCATCGTCTACACGGTCATCCTGGGGATCGGCGGCATCGCCGACAACTTCCTCAAGCCGTTGATGCTGGGCCGCGGCGTGGACGCTCCGATGCCCGTGATCCTGCTCGGTGCACTGGGCGGCATGGCGACCGCAGGTATCCTCGGCCTGTTCGTCGGTGCGACGCTGCTCGCGCTCGGCTACCAGATCTTCATGCAATGGGTGTCACCGCCCCCGGCAGTGCCGGCGGCCGTGGCCGACGCGACCGCTGCCCGGCACGCTACGGCCACCGGCGGGACGACCGTCGTCGGCTGATGCGCGCTGCAGGGTCGGCGACGCGGGGTGGGGCGCTTGCCATCGCGCTGCTGTGCTCGGTCGCGGGCAGCGGGTGCACCGTGGTCGGGCCGGACTTCGAACGTCCCGAAGTCCCGTGGCTCGACGTCGCGGAGGCAGCGCCCGCTGCGCCGGCGGCAACACCTGCGCCGGCGCCGCCCGCGGAATGGTGGCGGGTATTCGGCGACCCGGTCCTCGACCGCATCGTCGCCGAGGCGCAGCGCTCGAATCCGAGCGTGAAGGTGGCAGCCGTGCGCATCATGGAAGCGCGCGCCCAGCTCGGCGTGGCCGGCAGTACGCTGTACCCGCAGCTGCAACAGGCGAATGCCGACGTCCTGCAGTCGGGCGAGGTCGTCTCCGACGCCGATGATTCCGACCTCACCTCGTATCGCGCCGGGTTCGACATCGCCTGGGAACTCGACTTCTGGGGCAAGTTCCGTCGCGGGATCGAGGCCGCCGACGCGGCGTATTTCGCGAGCATCGCCCAGTATGACGACGTCCAGGTGCTCGTTGCCGCCCAGGCCGCAGACCTGTACGCGATCATCCGCACCGTCGAGCTGCGGCTGAAAATCACGCGCGACAATGCCGCCTTGCAGCAGCGCAGTCTCGAGATCACCGAACGACTGTTCCGGAGTGGCAACGAGTCGGAGCTCGACGTGCAGCAGGCGCGATCGCTCTACCTCGGCACGATCTCGACCATACCGGCGCTCGAACTGGACCTGCACCAGGCGCAGAACGCGCTCAGCACGCTGCTCGGTCGCCCGCCGGGAGGGCTGGTCGAGATGTCGACCGGTCGCGAGGTCATTCCCGAGGCCGCGCTGGAAGTCGTGGTCGACCTGCCCGCCAGCCTGCTGCGACGTCGTCCCGACGTGCGTGCGGCCGAGATGCAGCTGGCGACACAATCGGCGCTGATCGGCGTCAGCGAGGCGCAGCTCTACCCTTCCATCGCGCTCGTGGGCTCGCTCGGTCTCTCGTCCACGTCGCTGGCCTGGTCGACACAGACGCTGGACTGGGCCGCGGGATCGTCGCTCGTCTGGAACGTCTTCGACTACGGTAGGCTCAGGAACGACGTCCTCGTGCAGGACGCGCGCTTCCAGCAGCTGCACGAGGTCTACCAGGACACGGTGCTGCGGGCGGCGCGGGAACTCGACGATGCCGCGGTCGCCTTCGCCAAGAACAAGGCCCAGGTCGCAATCCTCGAGCAGGCGGTGCAGGCCGCACGGCGTTCGCTCGACATCGCGACGATCCAGTACCAGGAAGGGCTCGTCGACTTCGAGCGCGTGCTCGACTCGCAACGGTCCCTGTTCAGCCAGCAGGAGCGGCTCGTGGCGACCCGCGGCGGCGTCGCGCAAAGCCTCGTCGCGTTGTACAAGGCAACGGGCGGCGGCTGGGAGGGAGGTCGTGGACGCCAGGTGCTCGACGACGGCACCCGGGCCGACATGACGGAGCGCAGCGACTGGAACAACCTGCTGAACGCACCGCTGCCCGCCCCGACCGAACCGTTCCTGCCGTCGGCCCAGGGAGGCCCATGAGCGACGAGACCGCCACGGCAGTCACGGCCCCCGCAACGACCGCCGCGACCGAGACCACGACCGGACGCGGAACACGGATCGGCGCGATCGTCGTCACGACGCTGATCGTGGCCAGCCTCCTGGCTTATTTCGTCGGTGATCGCCTCACCCCCTACTCGTCGCAGGCACGCGTACAGGCCTTCGTCGTACCGGTGGCCGCCGAGGTCTCGGGCAAGGTACTGCAAGTGCACATCCGGAACGACGACCGGGTGCGGGCCGGCCAGGAGCTGTTCGAGGTCGATCCCGACCAGTACCGGATCGCGGCGCAGCGGGCGCGCTCGGACTACGAGTCGGTGCGTCGCTCGGTGGCCGCGTCCGCGGCCGGGGTGGACGCGGCCCGCGCGTCGTTGCACGCGGCGGAAGCGGGCCGCGACATGGCGGAGAAGGACGCCGCACGGCAGGAACGCCTGCACGCCGAGGACCCCGGCGCGATCTCCGTGCGGCGGCTCGAGATCGCGCAGGCGTCGCGCGAGGAGGCGCGCAGCAAGGCGCGACGTGCCGAGGCGGACCTGGTCAAAGCCCGGGAGGCCGCGGGCGACGCGGGCGAGAACAACGCGCAACTGCGCAGCGCGCGCGCCGCGGTCGAGAAGGCCGAACTCGACCTCGCCCGCACCAAGGTCGTGTCGCCGGCTGCGGGCACCGTCACCGACCTGCGCGTGGACGTGGGGAATTTTGCGCAGGCGGGCGCGCCGGTCATGACGTTGATCGCCGTGCACGACGTCTGGATCACGGCGGACCTGACCGAGAACAATCTCGGCCACGTCGACGCGGGCGACGCGGTGGCCGTCACGTTCGACGTGATGCCCGGGCGGGTCTTCAGGGGCAGCGTCCGCAGCATCGGCGGCGGCGTGGGCAGCGGCCAGTCGTCGTCCCCGGGGACGCTGCCCACCGTGCAGAACAATCGGGACTGGCTGCGGCAGGCGCAGCGCATCCCCGTGATCGTCGAAGTGGACCCGGCGGAGCGGGCGAAGATGCGCGGTGTCCGGGTCGGTGGACAAGCCGCCGTGCTCGTCTACACGGACGACGACAACGTGCTCATGAACGCACTCGGCGCGGCCTACATTCGTGTCATGAGCTGGCTGTCGTACCTGTACTGACGCGCGCGCGCCATGGCACGTGCGGACAAGGCGGTACTGCGATTGACGGTCGGGCTCGGTGTCGCCGCGTTCGTCGCGTACGGCTTCGGATTGCAGATGCCGTATGCCCTGTGCGTGATGGCCGTGCTGGTACTGTGCAAGCCCGGCCCGCCCATGGGGCTCGGCAAGGGTGCCGCGGTGGCCGCAGTGCTGGCTGGCCTGCTCGCGCTGGGGATGCTGATGGTGCCGCTGCTGGAAAGCTACGCCGCAGCCGGGATCCTGCTGACGGCGTGCGTGCTGTTCGCGGTCTTCCACCACGGCCAGCGCACGAAAGGTCCGCTCACCATGATCCTGGTGATGGCCTTTGCGTTGATCCCGGTGGTCGGTGTGGCGGAACAGTCGCTCGCCGCGACGATCACGACGACGCTGGCCATCGGCCTGGTGATCGGGTCGGTCGTCAGCCTGCTGTCGCACGGATTCTTCCCCGATCCGCCGCAGGCTGCGGCCGCGCAGCGGTCGCGCACCGGCCGAGTCGACGAGGAGCTGGCGCGCTGGATCGCGCTCCGCGCGACGCTGATCGTCATGCCCGTGTTCGTGCTGGCCCTGACGAATCCGTCGCTGTACGTCGCGGCGATCATGAAGACGGTAATGCTCGGACAGCAGGCCGGCGAGACGCATGCGCGCTCGGCCGGGGGCGAGCTGGTCGGTTCGACCTTGATGGGCGCGGCGCTCGGCCTGGTCGCCTGGCTCGGCCTGTCGCTGCTGCCGAACCTGTGGATGCTTGCGCTCTGGCTGATGGCGGCCGCGCTCTGGTCGGGCTCGGCGATGTTCGGCACGCGTCGTACGCGTCGCGGGCCCTCCTTCTGGAGCAACGCGTTGATCACGATGTTGATCCTGCTCGGGCCCGCCATCGAGGACAGCGCGACCGGCAAGAGTGTCCTCGCAGCCTCCGCCGTGCGCACGACGCTTTACCTGGGCGTCTCGCTCTATGCGTGGGGCACGGTGTGGGCGCTCGAGCATTGGCGCGAGTCGCGGGCCCGCAGGGACGAACGGCGGCGACGCGCCACCGTGGAGACACCTGCATGACACTCCGGGTTCAGGCGCCCGGAACCCGGGCGGCGATCGAGGTGCGCCGCTCACGGTCGATCAGGTAGAGGCCGGCGCCGATCACGATCCCCCCGCCGAGCAGCGTGACCATGCTCGGCCACACGCTCCAGATCGCGACGTCGAGCAGAACGCCCCAGACGAGGGCCGTGTACTCGAACGGCGTGACCGTCGCGGCCGGCGCGCTGCGGAACGCGACGGTGATGAAATGCTGGCCGAGCGCCCCGCACAACCCGACGCCGGCCATGATGGGCCCGTGCGTCCATTGCAGCCCCCGCCAGCCGGGAATCGACAGCAGGCCCGCGCCGACCGCGAGCATGGCGGTGAACCAGAACACCATGCTCTCGTTGGTGTCCGTACGCGCCAGGATGCGCAGGGTGACCACCGAGAGCGTGTACCCCGCGACGGCGAGCAGCGCCCAGAGCGCTCCCGCGGTGGCCCACTGGCCGGTCGCCGGACCGAGCATCAGCAGCACGCCCGCGAGGCCGACGCCGATCGCCCACCACTGCTGGCCTGCGACCTTCTCGCCGAGCATGGGCGCCGAGAGGGCGGCGACGAGCAGCGGCGCGCACATGAATATGGCGTAGGTCGAGGCGAGCGAGGACTCGCGCACGGCGCGCACGAAGCTGAACAGCATGACGATCGAGAGCACGCCCCGCAGCAGGTGAAGCCTCAGGTTCACGGGCTTCAGCCGTGCCAGCCGGTCGCGCAGCAGGATCGGGACGAGCACGAACGGCAGCGCCGCCGCGCCGCGGATGAAGGCGACCTGCAATGCGGCGTAGTGCTCGGACAGCAGCTTGAGCAGCGAGTCCATGGCCGCGAAACAGGCCACGGCCACGAGCATCGCGAGGATGCCCTTTACGCGGTGATCGTGGGTGCCGACGCTCAGCGCTTCATGGCCTCGAAGAATTCGCCGTTGGTCTTGGTGTCCCGCATCTTGTCGATCAGGAACTCGGCCGCGGCCAGCTCGTCCATCGGGTGCAGGAGCTTCCGGAGGATCCAGATCTTCTGCAGTTCGTCAGGCGAGGTAATGAGCTCCTCGCGGCGCGTGCCCGAGCGGTTGATGTTGAAGGCCGGGTAGACGCGCTTCTCGGCGATGCGGCGATCCAGGTGGATTTCGCTGTTGCCGGTGCCCTTGAACTCCTCGTAGATCACGTCGTCCATGCGCGAGCCGGTGTCGATCAGCGCGGTGGCGAGGATCGTGAGCGAGCCGCCTTCCTCGATGTTGCGTGCGGCACCGAAGAAACGCTTCGGGCGCTGCAGCGCGTTCGCGTCCACGCCGCCCGTCAGCACCTTGCCCGAGCTCGGCACGACCGTGTTGTAGGCGCGCGCCAGGCGCGTGATCGAGTCGAGCAGGATCACGACGTCCTTCTTGTGCTCGACCAGGCGCTTGGCCTTCTCGATCACCATCTCGGCGACCTGCACG
>DASSJN010000177.1:0-45952 GCA_035691185.1 Steroidobacteraceae bacterium | reverse complement strand
GGCCGCCCTGCTGCGACTTGCCCGCCGGCACGGCACAACCTGCGTCGGGCTCAAGCCCGTGGCGAGCGGCGGCGTTCGGGTCGCGCCCGGTGCGCCGCTTCGGAATGCCGACGCACTCGAACTGCAGGCGGCCGGTTCCGTCCCCGTCCCCTACGAGGCGGTCAACCCCTACTGTTTCGCACCGGCGATCGCGCCGCACCTCGCCGCACGGGAGGCCGGGGTCGCCCTGGACCTGACTGCCCTCGTCGACTGGTATCGACAGGCGTCCCAGGGTGCCGATCTCGTCCTGGTGGAGGGTGCGGGCGGCTGGCGCGTCCCGCTGCATCCCCAAGGCTGGTTGAGCGACCTTCCGGAATCCCTGGGCCTCGATGTCCTGCTGGTCGTCGGGCTGCGGCTCGGCTGCCTGAACCATGCCCGATTGACGGCCGAAGCCGTCGCAGCCGCCGGCCGCTGTCGGCTGGTCGGCTGGATTGCCAATGCCATAGACCCGGGATTCGAGCGCGTCGAGGAAAACGTGGCGACCCTGGCCGACCTGCTGGGCCAGGCGCCGCTCGCCCGGGTGCCGGGCCTGCACCGCGCCCCGCAGTCCCCATTCGGCAATGCAGTCCACGAATTCGGCGACGATCCGCGACTGCTCCGCGCCCTCGGTATCGGGCCCGGAGGCTGAGCCGGTTGCGCGCCGCCTACCGCCGGCATGCGTTGTCGAGTGGCGCTGCCGACGCGTACATTCGTGCATCCCACGCGTATCCTGGGATCGCCCGCCCCGCAGACATGGTCGTCTCCACGGTCGAAGCAGGCCCCGTCGCCTCCCAGCACCGCATCGAGTTGGCGCCGAACTGCTCGCTGACGCCGGCGTCGTCGCGCACGCTCGTGGGCAGCCTCGCGCTGGTGACGCTCGGCACGGCGCTGGTCTTCGCCTGGCAGGGTTTCTGGCCCGTGCTGCCATTCGCGGGCCTCGAAATCGGCCTGTTGTGGTGGGCGGTGCGCGCCAGCATGCGTGACGGCGGGCGGCGCGAGGTCATCGTGATCTCCGACGACGCGGTCCTGATCGAACGGCGCGCGCCTGGCAATACGAGCCGTCTGGTATTTGCACGCCATTGGGCGACGGTTAAACTGCGCGACCCGCCCGCGGCGCAGTACCCCAGCCGGCTCGTGATCGAGTCGCACGGTCGCGCCTGCGAAGTGGGTCGTTTCCTCACCGAGGACGAGCGTCGCGGCCTCGCCGCGCGCTTGCGCCCGCTGGTGGGGCGGTCGAGCGAATCTCCCGCGCTGGACGTCCGGTCGGACCGACCGGAGGCCGCGCGGGTCTGGCAGTCGCCCCGGCGTTGAGGGCGGCGCCGGTTTCACGCACGGGAGTCTGGGTAGTGCCAAAGAAGATGGTGAGGCGGGCCCTCGCGGCCACCGCAGTGATCGGCCTGTCGCTGCTCGGCTCGAACCCGGCCATGGCCGCGTGGACCTTGAACCTGCGCGAGGGCGTCACCGAGCTGAGCCGCGAGATCTACGGCCTGCACATGTTGATCCTGTGGGTCTGCGTCGCCATCGCCGTGGCCGTGTTCAGCGTGATGATCTATTCGATCGCGACGTTCCGTAAGTCGAAGGGCGCGGTGCCCGCGACCTTCGATCACAGCACGGGCGCCGAGGTGACCTGGACGATCATCCCCGTGGTCATCCTCGTCGCCATGGCGATCCCGGCGGCCCGCACGCTGGTCAAGATCGAGGACGCGAGCGGCTCCGAGCTGACGGTCAAGGTCACCGGCTACCAGTGGAAGTGGCAGTACGACTACGTCGACCACGGCGTGGCGTTCTTCTCGACGCTCTCGTCCCGCCACAACGAGGCGCGGCAGGTCGATTCCGGCGTCGACGTGCGCCAGGTCGACGACTACCTGCTCGACGTCGACAACCCGCTGGTCGTCCCCGTCGGCAAGAAGGTCCGCGTGCTCGTGACGGCCGCTGACGTGATTCACAACTGGTGGGTACCGGACTTCGGCCTCAAGAAGGACGCGATCCCGGGTTACATCAACGAGCTCTGGTTCCGCGCCGAGAAGGTCGGCACGTACCGCGGGCAGTGCGCCGAGCTCTGCGGTCGCGACCACGGCTTCATGCCCGTCGTGGTCCGCGTCGTCGAGCAGGCGCAGTTCGACACGTGGATCGCCGGCCAGCAGGCCGCGCGCCAGGCGGCCGCTGCGCCGGCCGCGCAGGCCGCCGCCACTGTCGCCCCGATCGCCATCGAGACGCCGGCCCTGCGGGTCGCGGCCGCGGAGTAATCGACCATGAGCGAGACGAACCAGACCCACCCCGACGTGCTGAGCCGCACGCACCACGACGTCGAAGTGGCCGCCCAGGGGCACCACGACGACCACGGCCCGGCCAGGGGCATCGCGCGCTGGCTGACGACGACGAACCACAAGGACATCGGCACGATGTACCTGGTGTTCTCGCTCGTCATGTTCCTGATTGGCGGCGCCATGGCGCTGGTGATCCGCGCGGAGCTGTTCATGCCCGGCATGCAGCTCGTCGACCCGCAGTTCTTCAACACCATGACCACGGTGCACGCCCTGATCATGGTGTTCGGCGCGGTCATGCCCGCGACGGTCGGCCTCGGCAACTGGATGATCCCGCTGCAGATCGGCGCGCCCGACATGGCGTTGCCGCGCATGAACAACTTCAGCTTCTGGCTGCTGGTGGCCGCGTTCTCGCTGCTGATCCTGTCGCTGTTCATGCCGGGCGGCGGCCCCGCCGCCGGCTGGACGCTCTACCCGCCGCTCGTGCTGCAGACCGGCGACGCGTTCCCGCTCGCGATCTTCGCGATCCACCTCGCGGGCGCCTCGTCGATCATGGGCGCGATCAACATCATCGTCACGATCATGAACCTGCGCGCGCCGGGCATGTCGCTGCTCAAGATGCCGATGTTCGTGTGGACGTGGCTGATCACGGCCTACCTGCTGATCGCCGTGATGCCGGTGTTCGCCGGTGCCGTGACGATGCTGCTCACCGACCACTTCTTCGGCACGACGTTCTTCGCGGCCTCGGGCGGCGGCGACCCGGTGCTCTACCAGCACATCTTCTGGTTCTTCGGACACCCCGAGGTCTACATCATGATCCTGCCGGCGTTCGGGATCGTGTCCGAGATCATCCCGACGTTCTCGCGCAAGCGCCTGTTCGGCTACGACGCGATGGTCTACGCGACCGCCTCGATCGCGTTCCTGTCGTTCATCGTCTGGGCGCACCACATGTTCACCGTGGGCATGCCGCTCGCGGGCGAGATGTTCTTCATGCTCTCGACGATGCTGATCGCCGTGCCGACGGGCGTGAAGGTGTTCAACTGGACCGCGACCATGTGGAAGGGCTCGCTGACGTTCGAGACCCCGATGCTGTTCGCGCTGGCCTTCCTGTTTCTGTTCACGATCGGCGGCTTCTCGGGCCTGATGATGGCCATCGCGCCGGTCGACTTCCAGTACCACGACACGTACTTCATCGTGGCGCACTTCCACTACGTGCTCGTGCCGGGCGCCGTGTTCGCGATCATGGCGGCCGTGTACTACTGGATGCCGAAGTGGACCGGCCACATGTACGACGAGCGACTCGCCAGGATCCACTTCTGGATGTCGGCGATCTTCGTCAACGTGCTGTTCTTCCCGCAGCACTTTCTCGGTCTCGCCGGCATGCCGCGGCGCATCCCGGACTACTCCACGCAGTTCGCCGACTGGAACATGGTGTCGTCCATCGGCGCCTTCGGCTTCGGGCTGTCCCAGCTGCTGTTCGTCTACATCGTCTGGAAGACGGCGCGCGGCGGCGTGAAGGCGACGGCGGAGGTCTGGACCGACGCCCGGCCGCAGGGCCTCGAGTGGACGGTGCCTTCGCCGGCCCCGTACCACACCTTCGACGAAGCACCACTGGTCAAGTAAGTGGACGCACCGAGCACGAGGCCGGCAGTGCGCGACATGGCGTCGCAAGGCGAACCCGGCGACCGGCAGCGTCGCCGCATCCGCAGGACCACCGTCGTGCTCGTACTGGTCGCGCTGGCGATCTACGTCTCGTTCATCGTCTCGAGCATGCTGGCATGACGAGCGAGGCGCGCGACCGCAAGCCCGACCGGGCGCTGACCCGCAGCCTCGTGCTGATGGTCGGCGGCAGCTTCGCGTTCGGGTTCGCGCTGGTGCCGCTCTACGATGTCATCTGCGAGGCGGCCGGCATCCGCGTCAACGCGTCGCCCTCGGCGATCCGTGCGTCGGACGCCGGCGCAGGGCGCCAGGTCACCCTCGAGTTCATGTCCATGGTCCCGGACGGCAGCGGGTTCGAACTGGTGCCCGAGACCCGTTCGATGTCGCTGCAGCCGGGCAAGCTCTACGAGGCGAAGTTCCGCATTCGCAGCAACGCCACCGTGCCCGTCGTCGCACAGGCCATCCCGAGCGTCGCCCCTGCGACGTCGGCAAAGTACCTGCAGAAGACGGAGTGCTTCTGTTTTACGCCGCAGACGTTCGCCGCTTCGGAGGAACGTGAGTTCACCGTGCGCTTCATCGTCGCACCGGACCTGCCACGCCAGGTCGACCGCATGACGCTGGCGTATTCGATGTACACGGTAGGAAGTGGTTAGTGGGCGGCGCAGCCATTCCCTACTGAACACTAGACACTGAACACTAGACACTTGTTGGTTGGCTACGATCAGATAACGAGGCTCCTGCCCATGGCTCACGCAGCACACACCGCGCACGACGCGGGGAAGTACTACATCCCGCACGGCAGCAAGTGGCCGATCGTCGGCTCGGTCTCGCTGTTCACCATGATGCTTGGCGCCGCGGCGCTGCTGAACGGCGTCAACATCGCGCCGTACATCTTCTGGGGCGGTTTCCTGGCCGTGCTCTACATGTTCTACGGCTGGTTCGGCACCGTCATCGGCGAGAACCAGGCCGGCCTCTACAACGAGGGCGTGGACAAGTCGTTCCGCATGGGCATGATGTGGTTCATCTTCTCGGAGGTCATGTTCTTCGGCGCGTTCTTCGGCGCGCTGTACTACGCGCGGCAGCTCTCGGTGCCCTGGCTCGGCGGCGAGGGCAGCAAGTTCCTGACCAACATGTTCCTCTGGAAGGAATACGATCCCGCCTGGCCGACCAATGGCCCGGCGGCGGTCGGCGGCGCCTTCGAGACGATCCCGGCGTTCGGACTGCCGGCGATCAATACGGCCATCCTGCTCACCTCGGGCGTGACCATCACCATCGCGCACCATGCGCTCAAGGCCGGCAACCGCACCGTGCTCAAGATCTTCCTGGCGCTCACGTTCCTGCTGGGCTTCCTGTTCGTCGGCCTGCAGGCCGAGGAATACATGCACGCCTACCACGAGCTGAACCTCACGCTCGGCAGCGGCGTCTACGGCTCGACGTTCTTCATGCTGACGGGTTTCCACGGCCTGCACGTGACGCTGGGCGCCATCATGCTGGTCGTGATCTGGTTGCGCGTGATGAAGGGTCACTTCACGCCGCAGCACCACTTCGCCTTCGAGGGCGTCGCCTGGTACTGGCACTTCGTGGACGTGGTCTGGCTGGGGCTGTTCATCTTCGTGTACTGGCTCTGACGACGAAGTGTCCAGGGGATAGTGTCCAGCGGTTAGTCGGAAAGCAGGTCCCATCGCGGGGCAGCCCAATTGAAGAAGGCCGGCAATGCCGGCCTTCTTTCTTGCTAACCGCTGGACACCGGACACTGGACACTATCTAACGTGACGCGGCGTGATCAGTCCCTGCTGCCAGGCGACGAAAAGTAGAATGAACAGCGCGACGGACAGCACGACGCGGACGGTCAGTGCGTTGACCATTCTCTTCGAGTGCTTCTCGTCCTTGACCAGGTGGAACAGGCCCGAGCCCAGACTCAGGACGATCGCGAACAGGACGGCGACGATGAGGATCTTGATCAGCATGGCCGGTGCGAGGGTCGCGGGCGCGTCGGAGGCACAGTATAGATGAGGCTGCGGATCGCCAATCGCGTGTTCGCACCTCGCCCGTGGGCCGTCCTCGTGACCGCGGCGACGCTCGCGGCCTTCGTCTCGCTGGGCTGGTGGCAGATCGGCCGTGGTCGCGAAAAGCAGGCGCTGGTCGAGTCGTTCGCGCGCGGCACGCAGACGAGCGTGAAACTCGCCGACGACGTGACCGTCGACGAATTGCCACGTTACCAGCACGTGCGCGCGGAAGGCCGCTACGACCCCACGCGCCAGGTCCTGGTCGACAACATGCCGTCGCAGGCGGGGCGCCCGGGCTACCGCGTGCTGACGCCGTTCCGGCGGGAAGGCTCGGATCGACTGCTGCTCGTCGATCGCGGCTGGGTCCCGCTCGGCGAGTCGCGCGACGCGCTGCCGCCAATCGACGTGTCGTCGGAGTTTCGGGCCGTCGCGGGCCGCCTGGACGAGCTGCCGGCGCCGGGTGTGCGGGTCGGACAGCCCGGCACGCCGGGCGATCAGCGCTGGCCTCGCGTGCTGAATTTTCCGCGAACGGAGGACCTCGAGCAGGCGCTCGGCGAGCCCGTCGAGTCGCGCATCGTGCTGCTCGACGTCGCCGCACCCGACGGTTTCGAGCGCATCTGGCGGCCGGCGTTGCCGTTCGGCCCGGAGCGGCACCTCGGCTATGCGATTCAGTGGTTCGCGCTCGCGATCGCCACACTCGTGATTTTCATTGCGCTCAGCCTGCAGCGCACCGGCTCCGACGCCGGAGCAGGCGCAGGCGCAGGCACGACACCGGACGACAAGCGATGACCACGACGATTCGCAACGAGGAAGACGTGCGGCGCCAGGGCCGGCGGCAATTGCTGGTCCTGGCGGCGATCTTTTTCGTTCCGCTCGCGGTCGCCTTCTGGCTGTACTACGGCCCGAGCGGCTGGCGCCCCGTCGGCGGAACGAACAAGGGCGACCTGGTCGATCCCGCCGTGCCGCTGCCGCCGGTGTCGCTCGCGCAACCGGACGGGGCGCGGACCGCGCCCGAATTCCTGGGTGCAGGCCAATGGACGATCGCGTACCTGGGCGACGGCGCGTGCGACGAGCGCTGCCGACAGGCACTGTACCTGTCGCGGCAATCGCGCATCGCGCTCAACAAGGACATGGGTCGCGTGCAGCGGGTGTTCCTCGCGACGGGATCGTGTTGCGACCGGGCGTACCTGCAGGCGGAGCATCCCGACCTGCTCGTGGCCGTGATCGGCGACGATGCGGACTCGCAGGCCCTGCTCGCGAAGTTCCCTGCACTCGGCGGCAAGTCCGCAGCGGAGGCGGGTCGCCTCTGGGTCATCGATCCGCTCGGCAATCTCGTGCTCAGCTATTCCGAGCAGGCGCCCGACAAGGCCCTGCTCACGGACGTGAAGAAGCTGCTGCGCCTGTCCCACATCGGTTGAGCAAGGTCGTCAACATGCGCCTCGTCACGTTCCGCCGCCTGTGCCTGCTCGGCACCGTCCTCGCGTTCTGCGTCATCGTGCTCGGCGCCTACGTACGCTTGAGCCATGCCGGCCTCGGCTGTCCCGACTGGCCGGGCTGCTATGGTCACCTCACGGCCGCCGACGCCGCCGCCAACGAGGACGCGGTCAACGCCGCCTACCCTGACCGCCCGATCGAGTACGCCAAGGCGCTCAAGGAGATGCTGCATCGTTACCTGGCGTCCACGCTCGGCCTCGTGATCCTCGCGATCGCCGCCGTGGCCTGGATCAACCGGCGCGATCCGCAGCAACCGGTGCAGCTGCCGCTCGTGGCCGTGGCGCTGGTGATCTTCCAGGGCCTGCTGGGCATGTGGACGGTGACGTTGCTGCTCAAGCCCGTGATCGTGACCGCGCACCTGATCGGCGGCCTCGTCACGATGTCCCTGCTCTGGTGGATGTCGCTCGCGACCAGCCGTCGGTCACGCCCCGGCGCCGAGCGCCCGCTGCGCAGGTGGGCCGTCGTCGGCCTGGTCGTGCTCGGCCTGCAGATCTTCCTGGGAGGGTGGGTCAGCGCGAACTATGCGGCGGTGGCCTGCCCCGACTTCCCGACCTGCCAGGGTTCGTACTGGCCCGACATGGACTTCCGCGATGCATTCGTGCTCTGGCGCGGCCTCGGTATCGACTACGAAGGCGGCGTGCTCGACCACCCGGCCCGCGTCGCGATCCACTTCACTCACCGGCTGGGAGCAGTCGTCGCCGCATTCGTGCTCGGGTTCGTCGCCTGGAAGGCAGCGCGCACGGGCACGTCGCGCGGCGTACGCATGGCAGGTCTCGCGCTCGGCGTGGCGCTCGTGCTGCAGTGGCTGGTCGGCCCGATCATGGTGCTCGAGACCTTTCCGCTGCCGCTCGCGACGACGCACAACGCAGTCGCCGCGCTGCTCGTGCTGTGCGTGGTTGCACTGCTGCGATTCCTGCATCCTCCCCGAAACGGGGCGGCCTACTGACGCCTGCGGTCGATGCGGCCCGTCAGCAACGTCCGGCCGGAGACCTGCTCAGGTCCCCGCGACGGTAGAATCGTGCCCATCATGACCCTTGCCGGCCCCAACACGGCTCCAGGCGCGTCGGCGACCTGGCGCGACTACTACGAGCTCGGCAAGCCCAGGGTTGTCGCGCTGATCGTGTTCACTGCAGTGGTAGGAATGTTCCTCGCCGTGCCGGGGCTGCCGCCGTGGCAGGCGCTGCTGTACGGCACGGTCGGCATCGGACTGGCGGCCTCGAGTGCCGCCGCGATCAACCACGTGGTCGATCGCCGCTTCGACGAGAAGATGGCGCGAACGATGAACCGGCCGATTCCGACCGGCCACGTCACGACACGGCAGGCCCTGACGTACGCCGCCTTCATCGGCACGGTCTCGATGGTCGTGCTCTGGCTCCAGGTGAACCCGCTCACCGCTGTGCTCACGTTCCTGTCGCTGATCGGGTACGCGGTGCTCTACACGGTCTGGCTCAAGCACGTGACGCCGCAGAACATCGTGATCGGGGGCGCGGCCGGCGCCGCGCCGCCCGTGCTGGGCTGGACGGCGGTCACGGGGTCGGCGGATCCGCATGCGCTGCTGCTGTTCCTGATCATCTTCGCGTGGACGCCGCCGCACTTCTGGGCGCTCGCGATCGCGCGCCGCAAGGACTACGCCAGGGCCGGCATCCCGATGCTGCCGGTTGCCTACGGCGTCGAATTCACGCAGCTGCACATCCTGCTCTACACGATCATCCTGTTCATCGTCACGCTGCTGCCGTACCTGACGGGCATGAGCGGGCTGCTCTACCTCGGCGTCGCATTCGTGCTCAACGTGATCTTCATGCGCCACGCCGTCCGGCTGCGCCGGCCGGACGCGCCCGAGCAGCTGCCGATGCAGGTCTTCCGGTACTCCATCAACTACCTGATGCTGTTGTTCGCCGCGCTGCTGGTCGACCACTACGTCCTGCTCCGGCCCTGAGACCCGAGAGGAGCGCGAGACCGATGGCGAGCCGCACGCATTTCGCCGCGCCCCTGCTGCTCGCGATCGTCACCGGGCTGATCGTCTACGTCTCGCTGTATCCGTTCCGCTTCGCCGAGCACGGCCCGACGCTCGCCGAGGCGCTGCAGCGGCTCGGCTGGCAGCGAGCCGGCCGCGGCGACATCTTCAACAACCTGTTGCTCTACGCGCCATTCGGCTTCTGCGCCGCGCTGGTGCTGGAACCCCGCTGGGGACGCATTGCCGGCATCGTCGGCGCGTCGTTGCTCGGCCTGGCGCTGTCCGTCGGCCTGGAGCTGTTGCAGGCCTCCGTGTCGCTGCGCGTCTCGAGCCTGCGCGACGTGACGTTGAACGGCGCCGGCACGCTGGCCGGGGCGTCGCTCGGGACCGTCTTTCACGCCATCACGAGCCGGATCTCGCCGCAGAATCCGACCGGCGCACGGTCGGCCTTCGTCGCGATGTGGATCGTCGTGCTCTGGGTGCTGGAGCGGCTCTGGCCACTCGTGCCCGACCCGGGGCTGCGTCAGTTGAAGCGCGCGGTGCGCCCGCTGCTGAGTCCGAGCGTCGAATGGATGGCGCTCGCCGGCTTGTTCGTCGGCTGGCTCGTCGTCGCACAGGCCGTCTTCCACATCGGCAGGAAGCAGCGGGCCGTCGACCTGTTCCTGGTGGTGACTGCGCTCGTCCTCGCGGGCCGTGTGTTCGTCGCGGGGAGCGCTCTCGACGTCGCCGAGCTCGCGGCGATCGCGATGCTGCTGCCGGTGCTCGTCCTGTTGAGCAAGCTCGAGGACGGCATGCGCTCGACGCTGATCGCGATGGTGCTCGGCGTCTGGCTCGCCTGGTCGGCCGTCCGGCCGCTGCTCGCGGGTTCCGCCGTCGTCGTGGCGCGGGTGCCGGACTTCGGGCAGATGCTGCTCGGCAACGTCCCCGCGCCGCCGCGGCTGGCGAACAAGGCGTTCAGCTACGTCTCGCTCGGCTGGCTGCTCGCGGGCGCCGGCGTCCTGCCGCACGTCGCCGCCGGCATCACGGTGCTGTTCGTCCTGCTGCTCACGTTGCTGCAGCTCGGCGCGCCGGCGCCGGTCTACGGCTGGGTCGACCTGCTGCTCGCCGGCCTGGCCGGGTGGATCGTGGTGCGGTGGATGCCGAGGAGCTAGCGGGTAGTGTTTAGGGTCTAGTGTTCGGTCGGAGCGGCATTGCCGCGTGCCGACAGTGTCGGCCGCCGACTATCCGCCAGACACTGAACACCAGACACTCCTCAGAGCGGCGGACTTTCGTTTCCCAGCATCAGCCTCCGCACGAGCGGCACCGGACCGCTGTACGAGAGGAACGCGTCGTGGAAGTCGCGGAGCGTCGCCTTCGGGTACCTGGCGAGCCAATCGTCACGCAGTTCCATGATCATGAGCTTGCCGAGCGTGTAGTTGAGATAGGCCGGGTCGTACGTGCCCCGCAGCGCCTGCTGGCGCGCGTTGCCGGGGTCCGTCAGTGCGGACTCGCGGAACAGCTTCTCGGACTCCTCGACGCTCATGCCCTTCGTGTGCAGGCCTATGGCGGAAAGATAGCGGGCGTTGCGCTTCAACGCCGATAAGAGCTGGCCGACCTGCCACTCGGGCGCGCCGTCGCGCAGGCCTTCGTCGCGCATCATCTCCTCGGTGTAGTGCGCCCAGCCCTCGGTATACGCATAGCTCTGGAACAGCTGCGCCACCTTCGACGAGTTGCGATTCACGTGCAGGAAGTGCAGGAAATGGCCGGGCCACACCTCGTGCACCGAAGTCGACAGCAGCGTGCCCTCGCCGCCGATGTAGCTCGCCTGCTCCTCGGGCGTCCAGCGCGGGTCGGGCGGCGCGATGTAATAGACGGACGGGACGTCCTTGCGCTCGTACGGGCCGGCGGTCTGGATGTATGCGAAGTTCTGCGCGTTGTACGGCGGCGCCAGCTCGACCAGCGCGAGCTCAGGTCCCGGGATCGTGACGAGCTTCTTCGAGACGACGAAGTCACGCAGTTCTGGCAACTGCCGACGCGCGGCCGCCACCGGGCCGCCTTGCGGCCGCACGGCGTTGGCCTTGTCCGCGCACTCGCGCAGGCTCTTGCTCGGCGCGAAGCCGGCGCACACCTTGCGCAGCGCCGCGAGATTGCGCTCCATGTCCGCGCGCCCGATCTCCTCCAGGCGCGCGAGCGGCACGTCCACGTGCTCGGTGGTGCGGACCATGCGTGCGAAGGCCTGCGAACCGAGCGCGTAATCCTGTGTCGCCGCGGGTCGCTGCGCCACGAACCACTCCGCGAGCATCTGCATGGCCCTGGCAGCTTCCACGTTGGCCGACGCAAGCTGCGCCTGCAACTCGTCGTTCTCCACCTTCGCGAACACGGGTGCGACGTCCGTCGTGAAGAACTGTGCGAAGCCTCCGAACGCGTTGACGCCGTACTCGACCCACGGCGCCGGCATCGGCGTGCGCAGGTTCGCGCGGACCTGTCGCGTCACGGCGGGGATGGCCTGCGCGTATGCGATGTACGCGCGCATGCGCTGCTCGAGCGGCGCATACGGCTTGCTCAGGTAGACCTCGGGGTCGAGGATGCCGAGGTACCAGCTCGGGTTGCGGAACGGCCACTCGGCGTCCCTTTTCCAGAACAGGTCGACGTCGAGCGCCGCGAGCAGGTACTCGCGTTCGCGCCGGTTCGCATCGGACAGGCGGGCCGGGTCGAACGCCGCGGTGCGGGACCGCTCGGTGTCGAGCCGCTCGACGTCCCGGGTGAGCGCGTCGGCGCTCAGGTCCGGCAGACGACCGTCGAACTCGTGGCGCCCGGCGTAGACGGCGCCGACCGGGTTGGCCCGGAAGTGCGCCTCGAGGAACCGGTCGACGTGCGCCGACCACGCGGCATCGGCGTTCGCGTCGGCGGCCCGCCCGATGCCGAGCGGGGTGAGCGCGAGCACGAGCGAGAGCAGCGACGCGCGCAGGCCGGAGATGTTCGTCGATGGCATCTGTGCATCCTTGGACCGAAAGCGACCGCGACCGGACGGGCGCGGCGAGCCCGTGAGCGTAGACCACGCCGCCCCCTGCCGTGAACCCCGAAGGTAGCTGGTCCTCACCCGGCCTGCGACGGACCTCTCCCACGCACGCGCGGGCGAGGTGTCTGATCGGGTAGAATTCGCGGCCTTCCCATGGACGTCTCCCACATCCTCGCGCCGCTCAACGATGCGCAGCGGCAGGCCGTGACCGCCCCGCTCAAGCCCACGCTCGTGCTCGCGGGCGCCGGCAGCGGCAAGACGCGCGTCCTCACTCACCGCGTCGAGTGGCTCGTGCAGGTCGAGGGGGTCTCGCCGCACGGCATCCTCGCCGTCACGTTCACGAACAAGGCCGCGGCCGAGATGCGCCACCGGATAGAGCAGCAGCTCGGCCTGCCCTCGGCTCCGCTCTGGATCGGCACGTTCCACGGCATCTGCCACCGATTGTTGCGCCTCCACTGGCGCGAAGCCGGTCTGCCGCAGGGCTTCCAGATCCTCGACGGCGAAGACCAGCAGCGCCTGGTCAAGAAGGTGATCCGCGGCCTCGATCTCGACGACACGCGCTGGGTGCCGCGCGACGTGACCTGGTTCATCAATGCCCAGAAGGACGAAGGACTGCGGCCGAGGCACCTCAAGGACGACGGCGACCCGACGCGGCGCCAGATGATCCGGCTGTACGAGGCCTACGAGGAGGCCTGCCGCCGCAACGGCGTCGTCGACTTCGCCGAGCTGCTGCTGCGCAGCCATGAAATCCTCAAGGACGCGCCGGGCCTCGGCGAGCACTATCGAGCGCGCTTCCGCCACGTCCTCGTCGACGAGTTCCAGGACACCAACACGATCCAGTACGAATGGATGAAGGGGCTCGTCGGCCCCGCGAGCGTGCCCTACGTCGTCGGCGACGACGACCAGTCGATCTACCGATGGCGCGGCGCACGCGTCGAGAACCTGCAGCAGTACCGGAAGGACTTCCGCGACGTGCAGCTGTTCCGGCTCGAGCAGAACTACCGCTCGACGGGCAACATCCTCGACGCCGCGAACGCGATCATCGGCAACAACAGCGGCCGCATCGGCAAGAAGCTCTGGACGAGCGAGGGCAAGGGCGCACCGATCAGGTTGTTCCGTGCGTACAACGAGCGCGACGAAGCGGAGTTCGTCGTGCAGAAGATCCGCGAATGGATCGCGCGAGGCGGCAACCGCCGCGACAACGCGATCCTGTACCGTTCGAACGCGCAGTCGCGCGTGTTCGAGGAATACCTGCTCGCGGCACGCATCCCGTACCGCGTCTACGGCGGCCTGCGGTTCTTCGAGCGCCAGGAAATCAAGGACGCGCTCGCGTACCTCCGCCTGATCTCGAACCGGGACGACGACGCTTCGTTCGAGCGCGTCGTGAACCTGCCCACGCGCGGGATCGGCGCGCGGACGCTCGAGGTGCTGCGGGCCCACGCGCGTGCGCACGACAGATCGATGTGGCAGTCCGCCTTCGAGTGCAGCGACGAGTTCGGCGCCAAGGCCGCGTCGTGTCTGCAGGCGTTCCTGGTGCTGATCGAGAAGCTCGATGCGGAGACGCAGGGCCTGCCGCTGCACGAGCAGGTCGACCACGTGATCCAGGCGAGCGGCCTCGCGGGCCACTACCGGAAGGAGAAGGCCGACAAGGGCGAAGCGCGGCTCGAGAACCTCGAGGAACTCGTCAGCGCCGCGCGCGGCTTCGAGCCCGAGGACGACGGGATGACGCCGCTGATGGCGTTCCTGTCGCACGCGGTGCTCGAGTCCGGCGAGGGCCAGGCCGAGGAGTGGGAGGACTGTGTGCAGATGATGACGCTGCACTCGGCCAAGGGCCTGGAGTTCCCCGTCGTCTTCCTGTGCGGGCTGGAGGACGGCCTGTTCCCGCACCAGCGGTCGGTCACGGACATGCACGGGCTCGAGGAGGAACGCCGGCTCTGCTACGTCGGTTGTACACGCGCGATGCGCCAGCTCTTCCTGACCTACGCGGAACAGCGTCGCATGCACGGCATCGACAGCTACGGCGCGCCGTCCCGGTTCATCGCGGAAATCCCGGCGCCGCTGGTCGAGGAGGTCCGGCCCAAGGTGCAGGTCTCCCGCCCGGCGTACGTGCCCCAGGCGCGGCCGGGCGGCGGTCAGCCGCCGTCGCGCCCGGCGGGGGGCGGGCTCTCGATGAGCGGCAAGCGGTTCCAGGACGATGCACCGGGCGGTCTCAGGCTCGGCCAGCGGGTCCGGCACGCGAAGTTCGGCGACGGCGTGGTGCTGAACCTCGAGGGCCAGGGCGTCAACGCCCGGGTGCAGGTCAACTTCGAGGCCCAGGGCACCAAGTGGCTCATGATGGGATACGCCAACCTGCAGGTGGTCTGAGTCAGGGGCGCCGCGAACCGCGCTAGAATGGCACGCAGCCCCAGACGACCCAAGAACCTTGAAAATCATCATCCTAGGGGCCGGCCAGGTCGGCCGGACGGCGGCGTATCACCTCGCCCGGGAAGAAGCGAACGACGTCACGGTCGTCGACCTGGACGAGTCGCTGCTGCGCGACCTGCAGGACCGCATCGACATCCGCACCGTGCAGGGCAACGCCGCGAGCCCGCGCACGCTCGAAACCGCCGGCGCACGCGACGCCGACATGATCGTCGCGCTGACCAACTCCGACGAGACCAACATGGTCGCCTGCCACGTCGCCTGGAGCCTGTTCGGCACGCGGACCAAGATCGCGCGCATCCGCTCGCGCGATTACACCCGCAACGCGAAGCTGTTCGTCTCGACAGAGGACGCTTCCAGCCACGACGTCGACGGCCTGTCCAAGCCCGTCGCGACCGGAGGCGCGCTCGGCTTCGCAGTCGACATGTACCTGAGCCCGGAAGAATCGGTCACTGCGTACGTCGAACGTCTGATCCGCTATCCGGGTGCCCTGCAGATCGTCGACTTCGCCGAGAACCGGGTGCGTCTCGTCGGCCTCAAGGCGCTCAAGGGCGGTGCGCTGGTCGGGCGCCCCATCCGCGAACTCCGGACGCACATGCGCAACAGCGAGGCGCGCGTGGCGGCGATGTACCGCAAGGGCGAGAGCATCGAGCCGGAAGGCGACACCGAGATCCTCGACGGCGACGAGGTGTTCTTCGTCGCGGCGACGCAGGACATCCGCGTCGTGATGAAGGAGATGCAGAAGCTCGAAGACCCCGTGAAGCGCGTCGTGATCGCCGGCGGCGGCAACATCGGCTTCCGGCTCGCGCAGACCCTCGAGGAAGAGAACCAGGTCAAGGTGATCGAGCGCGATTCCAGGCGTGCGCGCCGCATCAGCGAGCAACTGCGCAATTCGATCGTGCTCGTGGGCGATGCGGCCGACGAGGAACTGCTGGTCGAGGAGAACATCGACAGCGTCGACGTGTTCTGCGCGCTCACCAACTCCGAGGAAGCGAACATCCTCTCGGCGATGCTGGCCAAGCGCCTGGGCGCCCGGCGCGTCATGGCGCTGATCAGCCGCCCGGCTTACGCCGACCTCACGCAGATCGGGTCGATCGACGTGGCGATCTCGCCGCAGACGGTCACGATCGGGTCGCTGCTCGCCTACGTGCGCCGCGGCGACGTGGTCCAGGTCCACTCGCTGCGGAGGGGATCGGCCGAGGCCATGGAGACCATCGCGCACGGCCTGCGCGGCGGCAAGGTCGTGGGCCGGCCGATCGGGGACATCAGGCTGCCCGAGGGCGCCAAGATCGTGACGCTCGTTCGCGGTGAGCAGGTGATCATGGCGCATCACGACACGGTCATCGAGAACGGCGACCACGTGATCCTGTTCCTCTCCGACAAGCGGCACGTGGAACAGGTCGAGCGCCTGTTCCAGACCTGACCGCACCGACGCCGCGACTCCTCCGTGCTGGCCGTCCTCAATGTGCTCGGATCGATGCTGATGTTGTTCAGCATCACCTATGCGTTGCCGATGGTCACGGCAGTGCTCTATCGAGACGGGCACCTACTCGACTTCATCTACGCCGCTGTGCTCTGCGCCGGGGTCGGAGCACTTGTGTTCGGCGCGACGCACAGGCATCGACGCGAGCTGCGTGCGCGCGACGGCTTCCTGCTGGTCTCGCTGGCCTGGATCCTGATGTCCGCGATCGCGGCGGTGCCCCTGATCATCGCCCTGCCGGGACTCAGCTTCACCGACGCATTCTTCGAGGCGATGTCTGGTCTGAGTACCACCGGCGCCACTGTGCTGACGGGGCTCGACACCATGGCGCCTTCGCTGAACCTCTGGCGGCATGCGCTGCACTGGTACGGCGGGATGGGCATCATAGTGCTGGTCGTCGCGATCCTGCCGATGCTCGGCGTCGGTGGCATGCAGCTCTACAAGGCCGAGACGCCCGGCCCGGTCAAGAACGAGAAACTCACACCCCGCATCACGCAGACGGCCCGTGCACTCTGGTTCGTCTATCTGCTGGGCACGGCTGCATGTGCCGTGAGTCTCAAGCTCGTCGGCATGAGCTGGTTCGACGCGATCTGCCACGCCTTCGCAACGCTGGCGCTCGGCGGTTTCTCGACGTACGACGCGAGCGTCGGGCATTTCGATTCCGCCGCGGTCGAAGCGGTGCTGATCCTCTTCATGCTGATCTCGGCCATGAACTTCGCGCGGCATTTCATCGCGTGGCAGCAGAAGAGCCTGCGAACCTATTTGACCGACATCGAAGCGAAGGCGATGCTGGCGATCGTCGGCCTCTCCTCGGTCGGGATCGCCGTCTACATCTGGCTGCAGGGCGTCTACGCGGACTTCCCCGTCGCGCTGCGTCATGTCGCATTCAACCTGGTGTCTATCGCCACGGATTGCGGCTTCGTCACGCAGGATTACGCCGCGTGGCCGATGTTCGCGCCCATCGTCATCCTGATGCTGTCCTGCTATTGCGCGAACACGGGCTCCACCGGCGGCGGCATCAAGATGTTCAGGACGCTGGTGCTGTTCCGGCAGGCAGCCCGCGAAATGTTCCTCCTGACTCATCCGCAGGCGGTGACGCCGGTCAAGATCGGCGGCCAGGTCGTGGCCAACAAGATCGTTTTCGCGGTGCTGGCGTTCGTCGTACTGTACTTCGGCACAGTCGTTACGCTGACGTTCATGCTGCTGGCGAGCGGGCTCGATTTCATCAGCTCGTTCTCGGCCGTCATCGCGTGCATCAACAACGCGGGCCCGGGTCTCGGCGTCGTCGGCCCCGCGAGCAACTACCAGGGCCTGACCGACTTCCAGACCTGGGTCTGCTCGCTCGCGATGCTGCTCGGCCGCCTCGAGATCTTTTCGGTGCTGGTCCTGCTGACGCCGACCTTCTGGCGCAAGTAAGCTTAGAGCGTGGCCCGCAAACTCTCCGCCGCAACCCGGAAAACGTTGCAACGCGGCATCGCCCTGCTGGCGGTGCTCGGTCTCCTCGTGGTGATCGTCGTGGTCGCGATCCTCGACCGTCGCGTCACGCAGCAGTTCGAGGGCCGTCGCTGGACGCTGCCGGCACGCGTCTATGCACAGCCGCTCGAGCTCTATGCGGGCCAGCAGCTGTCCTCGGCCCGATTTGCGCAGGAACTCGCGCGGCTGGGCTACATCCCGCAGTCGCGCGTCGATCGGCCCGGCGCCTTCCGGCGCAAGGGCGACGCGGTGGACGTGTACGTGCGCGCCTTCGCTTTTCCGGACGAGAAGCAGCCCGCCCAGCGGCTCGAGGTCTCGTTCGACGGCGAGACGGTGACGTCGCTCGCGAACGAAGGTGGCGCCGATGTGCCCGTCTTCCGTCTCGATCCGCTGCTGGTCGGCAGCATCTTCCCGATCCACGGCGAGGATCGCATCGTCGTCTCCCCGGACCAGGTGCCGCCACTGCTGCCGGAGGCGCTCAAGGCGGTCGAAGACCGCAAGTTCGAGTCGCACCACGGCGTCAACCCGCTCGCGATCCTGCGCGCATTCTTCGTCAACGTGCGCGCGGGCCAGGTGGAGCAGGGCGGCAGCACGCTCACGCAGCAGCTCGTGAAGAGCTACTTCCTCGACAGCCGACGCACGCTGCGGCGCAAGGTCGAGGAGGCGATCATGGCGTTCATCCTCGAATCCCGGTTCGAGAAGGCGGACATCATGAACGCCTATATCAACGAAATTTACCTGGGCCAGGACGGCCGGCGCGCCGTGCACGGCTTCGGGCTCGCGAGCCAGTTCTATTTCGGCAAGCCGCTCAGCGAACTGAACCTGCAGGAAGTCGCGTTGATGGTCGCGATCGTGCGCGGTCCCTCGTACTACGATCCGCGTCGCCACGCCGAGCGTGCACTCAGCCGACGCAACCTGGTACTCAAGGTGCTCGCCGAGCAGGGTGTCGTGCAGTCCGCGGAGGCGGAGCGCGCGGCGAAGACTCCCCTCGGCATCACCGCCAACGCGGGCCGCTCGGCGAACTACTTCCCCGCCTTTCTCGACCTCGTGCGGCGCAAGCTGCGCGAGGACTACCCCGAAGACGAACTCACCGAGGCGGGGCTCACGGTCTTCACGACGCTCGACCCGCTGCTGCAGGAAAAGGCCGAGATCGCGCTGACCGCCGAGCTCGAGAACCAGGACGAGTCCGGCCGCAAGGGCGCGAAGGGGCTCGAGGGTGCGCTCGTCGTGACGACGCCGCAGACGGGCGAAGTCGTCGCCGTCGTCGGTGGCCGCCGCGCCTCGTTCGACGGCTTCAACCGCGCCCTCGACATGCAGCGGCCGATCGGTTCGCTCGCGAAGCCGCTGGTCTACCTGGCAGCCCTCGAATCCGGTCGCTACACGCCGGCCTCGACGGTCATGGACGAGCCGATCGAACTGAAGCTCGAGAACGGCGACCTCTGGAAACCGGGCAATTACGACAAGCGCATCCACGGGCCCGTGACGCTCGTCCGTGCGATCACGCAGTCGTACAACCTGGCCACGGTGAACCTTGGCATGGACGTGGGTCTTGGCCCGGTCACGAAGACCTACGTGCAGCTCGGGCTCGACGATGCGCCACCGAAGTATCCGTCGATCCTGCTCGGGGCTGCGCAGCTCAATCCCGTCCAGGTGGCGCAGCTCTACAACACACTGGCGAACGGCGGCTTCCGCTCGTCGCTGCGCGCCGTGCGAGCCGTCATCGACGCCGAGGGCAAGCCGCTCAAGGCGCCGGAGCTCGAGGTCGCGGAGGCGGCACCGGCCGCGGCCATCTACACCCTCGACCGTCTCATGATCGAGGTCTTCGAGCGCGGCACGGCACATCCGGCCAAGCGCGCGCTGCCGCCGACACTGGTGGTGGCCGGCAAGACGGGCACCTCCAACGATTACCGCGACAGCTGGTTCGCCGGCTTCTCGGGCGGTCACCTGATCGTCGTCTGGATGGGTCACGACGACAACGCGCCGACCGGGCTCACGGGCACCACCGGGGCCCTGCAGGCCTGGACGCGGCTCATGGCGTCGATCGACACGTCGTCGTTCGAGCCGCTGCTGCCCGACGACGTCGAGGACCGCTGGATCGACTACTACACGGGCCTCGAGACCTCGCCGCACTGCACGCGCTCGGCCGTGAGCCTGCCGTTCCGCGTGGGAGAGCGCCTCATCGCGAGCGCCACCTGCCCGCCGGGCACGACGCCGGAGGAGGGCGCGATCCTGATGCTGTCCAACCCCGACGCGGCAACGGCTGACTCCGAGTCGGCCACGCAACCTTGATCCGGTCCGCCCGCGGACCGGACAATCGCCGACCGAGGTACCTGCCCATGCGTCCAACGACGCGATTCATCGTCGTCGCCCTGCTGCTCGCCGCCGTCGCGGGGTGTGCAGCGCCGCCGTTCAAGACTGCACCCCCGGCTTCGACCACCCCGTCGACCACGGGGCGCGGTCCGTCCTTGCCCACCGTCCCGCCTCCGGGGGCAGAGACGGAGCCCGTGATCGAGGCGCCGCCGCCTTCGCAGCTGCCTAAGGAACGGCCGAAAGTGGCGCCGGCGACGCTGTCGCCGGCCAGCAGGGCGCTGGTCTCGCAGGCGCAGGCCCAGCGCAAGAAGGGCGACCTGCCGGGCGCCACCGTCTCGCTCGACCGCGCGCTGCGGATCGAACCGCGCAATCCCCTGCTCTGGATCGAGATGGGCCGGCTCCGGATGGACCAGCGCAATTACCCGCAGGCGGAGGCGATGGGGCGCAAGGCGCTGTCGATGGCGATCGGGGACGACCGCACCCAGTCGCAGGCCTGGCTCCTGATCGCGGATGCGCTGCGCGCCCGTGGCAGGAACCTCGAGGCACAGGAAGCGCTGGACAAGTCGAAAGAGTTGTCCGCGACGTGAAGTTATGCGCTTTTTGGTCCACTACATCGATGGTCACGGGCCAGACGGCCAGTTGACTCCCACTATGGTCATTCCGGCCCGAGGAAGCACGTCTCACCCGCGCAGAACGCGCTATGTGCTATAAAGTGGGCTAGAAGAGGCGAATGATGTCGTGATCGCTCTTATCCAGCGTGTCTCTGAGGCAAGTATAACGATCTATGGTGAAAAAGTGGGCTCCATCGGTCGAGGAGTGGTCGCCCTGATGGCGGTAGAGCCCGGCGACACAGAGGCCACCGCACGCAAGCTCGTCGATCGGGTGCTCGCCTACCGCGTCTTCGACGACGCGAACGGCAGGATGAACCTCAGCGTGACCGACGCCGGCGGCGAACTGCTCCTGGTGCCCCAGTTCACGCTCGCCGCCGACACGCGCAAAGGACTGCGTCCGAGCTTCACCTCCGCGGCGCCTCCGGCGCTGGGTCGTGAACTCTTCGAGCGGGCCGTGGCACGCGCGCGCGCCTCGCTCCCGGGCAGGGTCGCTACCGGCCGCTTCGGCGCGAACATGAAGATCGCGCTCGTCAACGACGGACCCGTTACGTTCTGGTTGCAAATACCGACGCCGGCCGCAACCGAGTGATCCCGACGATTGTCGTATCATGGCGGCCCCCTCTTGCAGGGCCCCGGAGAATTCCATGGGTATCGGCTTTCGAGAACTGCTCATCATCCTCCTGATCGCCCTCGTGCTCTTCGGGGCCAAGAAACTCAAGAACGTCGGCTCCGACCTCGGCGCGGCCGTGAAGGGTTTCAAGAAGGCCATGAGCGACGGCGAGGACGAGCAGAACAAGCAGCTGTCCGACCTGTCGGGCACGGGCACCCGGGACGCGGACTTCAACGAACGCGCCTCCACGACGGCCAAGACGGACGGCAAGCCCGGCTGACGACCGGCGATGTTCGAGGTCGGCTTTACCGAGATCATCCTGATCTTCGGCATCGCGCTGCTCGTGCTCGGGCCGGCGCGGCTGCCGAAGCTCGCCGCGGACGTCGGGCGGTGGGCCGGCCGCGCGCGCGCGATGGCACGGCAGCTGCGCACGCAGCTCGAGCAGGAGGTCCAGTTCGACCCGCTCGCGAGCAACACTCCGTCCAGATCCCCCGCGGCTCACGGCACGATTCACACGCCACCGCCGCCCGCCACGCCCGAGGCCGTCCCTGACGCGGCCGCGGCGCCGCCGAGCCCCGACACCACCGCGACGATCCCTGATGAGCGAAAGCCCGGGTAACGGGGAGCCGCTGGCGGAAGGCACACTGATCTCGCATCTGCTGGAGCTGCGAAGCCGGCTGCTGCGCGCGGTCGTCGCCATCGCGATCTGCTTCGTGCCGCTCGCGTTCTTCCAGAACGAGCTGTTCACGCTCGTCGCGCAACCGCTGATCGAGAAGCTGCCCCGTGGCACCTCACTGATCGCCACGAGCGTGGTCTCGCCGTTCATGGCGCCGCTGAAGCTCTCTCTCATCATCGCGGTGTTCGTCGCGATGCCCTACGTGCTGTTCCAGGTCTGGGCGTTCGTCGCGCCCGGCCTGTACCGGCACGAGCGGCGCTTCGCCGCGCCGCTCGTCGTCTCGAGCATCGTCCTGTTCTACGCCGGGATCGCGTTCGCGTACTACGTCGTCTTCCCGCTGATGTTCCAGTTCCTCGCGTCGACCACGCCGACCGGCGTGAAGATGATGACGGACATCTCCAACTACCTGGATTTCGTGCTGCTGCTGTTCCTCGCGTTCGGAATCGCCTTCGAGATGCCCGTCGCCGTGGTGCTGCTCGTCGCGACCGGCCTCGTCAGGCTCGAGGTTCTGAAGCGCAATCGCGGGTACGTCGTGCTCGGCATCTTCATCATCGCCGCGTTCCTGACGCCCCCCGACGCGATCTCGCAATCGTTCATGGCGGTACCGATGTACCTGCTGTACGAACTCGGCATCGTGTTTGCGAGCTTTGCAAAGAAGCGCCGCCGGGCGGCCGAGCCTGCACCCGACGCCTGAGGTCGCGTCGGCGCGCGCGTAACAAGACGAACCAGGACGAGGGAGACCCATGCTGGGAGGCCATCCACGGGCGTTGTCGACGCTGTTCTTCACCGAGATGTGGGAACGATTCACGTTCTACGGCATGCGTGCCCTGCTCGTGCTGTTCCTGGTCGACGCGGTCGAAAGCGGCGGCTACGGGCTCGACGACAGGACGGCGACGGCGATCTACGGGCTCTACACCGCCGCGGTGTTCATGGCGGCGCTGCCGGGCGGCTGGGTCGCCGACCGCCTGATCGGCGCACAGCGCGCGGTGATGGTCGGCGGCGCGCTCATGACGTTCGGCAACCTGATGCTGACGATCCCGGGACCGAAGGAGCTGTTCTTCGGCGGGCTCGTCGTGATCATCCTCGGCGTCGGGCTGCTCAAGCCCAACGTGTCGACGCTCGTCGCCGACCTGTACCCGGAAGGCGGCGGCCGCCGCGACGCCGGCTTCACGATCTTCTACATGGGCATCAACCTCGGCGCATTCATCGGCCCGCTGATCGCGGGCTGGCTCGCACAGCGCTACGGCTGGCGCGTCGGGTTCCTCGCGGCCGCCATCGGCCTGCCGTTCGGCCTGCTGCAGTTCTGGCTCTCGCGTCACCTGTTCAACGGCGCCGGCGCACACCCGAATCGCAACGACGGCGGGGCGGGGCTCGCGGGCGACTGGAAGCGCTTCTTCGTCGCGCTCGCCGTGTTCGCGCTCGCCGCCGCGTTGCTGTTCTCGGGTGTGGTGCACCTCGACCCCGCTCGTCTGGCCAAGGGCGCCGCTTACGTGCTCGTCGGCATGGCCGCGCTGTATTTCCTGTACCTGTTCCTCGGCGCGGGGCTCGATGCGGTCGAACGTCGCCGCATGGTCGTCGTGCTCATGATGTTCCTCGCGGTCGCCTCGTTCTGGGCGGGATACGAACAGGCGGGCTCGTCGCTGAACCTGTTCGCAAAGCGCCACATCGATCGCATGGTCGGCGGTTTCGAGATTCCCGCGGGCTGGTTCCAGTCGGTGCAGCCCGCGTTCGTGATCCTGCTCGCGCCCGTGTTCTCGGCGCTGTGGGTGCGCCTCGCGCAGCGCAACCTCGACCCGGCCGCGCCGCTCAAGTTCGCGTTCGGCCTGCTGCTGATGGGGCTCGGCTTCCTGTTCATGGTCGCGGCCGCGAACATCGTCGCGGGCGGGGCGAGCGCGCCCGCCTATCTGCTCATACTGACCTACCTGCTGACCGTCTTCGGCGAGCTCTGCGTGAGCCCGGTCGGACTGTCCACGGTGACCAAGCTCGCCCCGGCCCGACTCGTGGGCCAGATGATGGGCGTGTGGTTCCTCGGCAGCTCGCTCGGCAAGCTCATGGCAGGGCTGATCGCGGGCAGCTTCGACCCGAACGACCTCGCCGCCATGCCCGGTCGCTATCTCGACATCGTGTTCTTCGCCTGCGGCATCGGCGCCGTGCTGTTGCTGCTCAGCCCGCGCATCACGAAGCTGATGGGCGGTGTGAAATGAGAAAAAATGACGCCAGGAGTCCGTTGATGCCTTTACGCTTGCTCGCCACCGCCCTCTTCGGGGCTTGCGCAATCGCGCCGCTCACCGCCGCTGGTGCCGCCGCCCAGAGCGAGGCCGGCGCGGCCATCACCGTGATCAGGGCGGGACGGCTGGTCGATGTCGCGGCCGGGCGCGTGCACACCGACCAGGTCATCGTGGTGCGGGGCCGCAAGATCGTTGCCGTGGGGGCCGCCGGCTCCACGCCGCTGCCCGCGGGCGCCACCGTGCTCGACCTTTCGAACAAGACCGTGCTGCCGGGGCTCATCGACACGCACACGCACGTCACGTCGGACCCCGCGACGCCGCCGTACCACGACTACGGCATCTCGGTGCCCCGCCGTGCGCTGATGGGCGCGCACTTCGCGCGCGACACGCTGCTCTCCGGCGTCACGACGATCCGCAACGTCGGCTCGAGCGCGTACACGGACATCGCACTGCGCGACGCGATCGCCGCCGGCGACGTGATCGGCCCGCGCATCCTCGCTTCCGGACCTGCGCTCGGCATCACTGGCGGGCACTGCGACGACAACATGATGGCGCCCGAGTACCACGAACGCGGCGAAGGCGTCGCGGACGGGCCCTGGGCCGTGCGCGAAATGGTGCGGAGCAACGTCAAGTACGGCGCCGACGTCATCAAGTACTGCGGCACCGGCGGCGTGTTCTCCAAGGGCACGCGCGTGGGTGCACAGCAATTCACGGCGGAGGAGGTCGCGGCGATCGTCGACGAGGCGCACATGCACGGGCGCAAGGTCGCGGTGCACGCGCACGGCGCGAACGGCATCAAGGTGGCGCTGCGCGCCGGGGTCGACACGGTCGAGCACGCCAGCCTGATCGACGCGGAAGGCCTCGAGCTCGCGCGCAGGAACGGCGCCTTCCTGTCGATGGACATCTACAACTCCGAGTACACGCAGAGCGAGGGGCCGAAGCGTGGCGAACTGGAGGAGTTCCTGCGCAAGGACCGCGAGGTCGCGCAGGTGCAGCGCGACGCCTTCCGCAAGGCCGTATCGATGGGCATCAGGCTCACGATGGGCACGGACACCGGCGTCCACCGGCACGCCGACGCGCCGAAGCAGCTTGCATGGATGGTCCGCTACGGCATGACGCCCATGCAGGCGATCCAGGCCGCGACCAGGGTCGGGGCAGAGGCGCTCGGGATCGACGGCGAGGTCGGGCAGATCGCGCCCGGTTACTCCGCCGACATCGTCGCGGTCACGGCGGATCCGCTGGCCGACATCGGCTCGCTCGGGTCCGTCGAGTTCGTCATGAAGGAAGGCGTGGTCTACAAGCAGTGACGCCGGCCGGTCTCCACCACCTGTCGCTCGGCGTGACGGACATCGAGCGGTCCGTGCGCTTCTACGACGCGGCGCTGGCGCCGCTCGGCCTCGTGCGCGTGTGGTCGGATCTCCGGCCGGGCGAGCCGAGCCAGGGCGCAGGCTACGGCCGCCCCGGCGGGGCCGACCTGTTCGCGCTGAAGCACCGTCCGAACGAGCGGATCGCGACCGGTGCCGGTTTCCACGTCGCGTTCGCAGCGCCGTCACGCGACGCCGTCCAGCGCTTTCACGCGACCGCGTGCGAACTGGGCGGCCGGTCGGACGGCGCCCCGGGACTGCGGCCGGCGTACGGACCGCACTACTACGCTGCGTTCGTGCTCGACCCGGACGGTCACCGGCTCGAGGCGGTGATCGACCGACCTGGCTAGCTTGCCACCGCAGGGCAACTCCACCAGACTCTGCGCCCACCGCGCCCCAGGGCGTAAGGCGTTGGAACATCGGCAGAAATCATGTCCACCACAGCACTCCCGGCCGTCACCCGCGACACGTGGCTCGGTCACCCCAAGGGGCTCTTCCTGCTGTTCGCCACGGAGATGTGGGAGCGCTTCAGCTACTACGGCATGCGCGCCCTGCTGGTGCTGTCGCTCGTGGCGGGGGTCGAGAGCGCGAACCCCGGGTTCAGCCTGTCGCAGTCGGAAGCGCTCCGGCTGTACGGCCTGTTCACCGGCTTCGTGTACTTCACGCCGTTGATCGGCGGCTGGCTGGCCGACAATTACCTCGGCCAGCGCAAGTCCGTGATCATCGGCGGCGTGCTGATGGCGATCGGCCAGTTCACGCTCGCGGCCGCCATCCCGGGGAACCTGAGCCTGTTCTACGTCGGCCTCGTGATCCTGGTGCTCGGTAACGGCTTCTTCAAGCCGAACATCTCCACCATGGTCGGCGACTTGTACCCGGAGGGCGACGCCCGTCGCGACGCGGCTTTCACCATCTTCTACATGGGCATCAATGCCGGCGCGTTCCTGGCGCCGCTCGTCTGCGGCACGCTCGGCGAGAATGCCGAGCTCGGCTGGCGCTATGGCTACGCCGCTGCGGGCGTGGGCATGGTGGCTTCCGTGATCATCCAGCTCGCGTTTGCCCGCCGCTATCTCGACGACATCGGCGTCGTCCCCGCCGCGAAGCGGTCGCTCGCGCAGTCCGGAGGCGAGCACGCGCCGCTCACGCCCGACGAAGTGGACCGGTTGCGCGTGATCTTCATGCTGTTCGTGTTCGTGGTGCTGTTCTGGGCCGCGTTCGAGCAGGCCGGCGGCCTCATGAACCTCTACGCGGCCGAGAAGACGGACCGCATGCTCGGCACGTTCGAGGTCCCGGCCAGCTGGTTCCAGTCGCTGAACCCGCTGTTCATCGTCGTGCTCGCGCCGATCTTTTCGGCGATCTGGAGCGGCCTCGGCGCGCGGGGACGGAGCCCGTCGACGCCGCGCAAGATGGTGCTCGGTCTCGTGCTCACCGGCATCGGCTTCCTGGCCATGGTCGCGGCCGCGCTCGAGTCCGCCGCGGGCGCCAAGGCCGCGATGATCTGGCTCGTGATCGCGTACTTCTTCCACACCACGGGCGAGCTCTGCATTTCCCCGGTCGGCCTGTCGATGGTCACGAAGCTCGCGCCGCTGCGACTCGCGTCGCTGATGATGGGCGTCTGGTTCCTGATCAACTTCGTCGCCAACTGGCTCGCCGGCATCATCGGCTCCTACGCAGAAGCGCTGGGTGAGCTCGCGATCTTCGGCGGCCTCGCGGGAACTCTGTTCCTGTTCGCCGTCGTGCTGTGGCTGCTCTCGGGCATGCTGGTGCGCTGGATGCACGGGGCCGAAGCCATCCGCAAGTGAAACGTCCCAGGCTGCGGCCTCGGCGCCTCTATTCCTGCCGGAGCACATGCATGACGATGACCCCACGCGGCGCGACACGCTCGCGCGACCTGATTCCTGCCGTCCGCGCTCGCCTCCGTGCGCACGTGGCCACGACCTGCGCCACGGCCTTGCTGGCCACGGTGCCTGCTGCGCTCGCCGACGCCGAGACTGCGGACGAGTTCGTTGCCCGGCTGAACAAGGAATTCGCGGACATCGGGCTCGAGTACAACGCGGCAGGCTGGACCCAGGCCACTTACATCACGGTCGACACGCAACTGCTGAGTGCACGCGCGAACGAGCGATACCTCGGCGCCTTCAGCAAGGCGGTCGCCGATGCCCGGAAGTTCGAAGGCCAGCCGATGAGCCCCGCGTCGAAACGCACGATCGAGTTGCTGAAGCTCGGCGTCGCGGCGCCCGCGCCGCCCGATCCCGTGAAGCTCGCCGAACTCGCCACGCTGCTCGCCGGCATGGAGGCGAAATACGGCGAGGCCAGGTACTGCAAGCCGGGCGGCAAGGAGTGTCGCGACGAGGTGCAGCTCAAGGCGGTGCTCGAGAAGAACCGCGACTACGACGAGCTGCTCGATGCGTGGCGGGGCTGGCACGACCAGGCCCGCGGCCTGCGCGGCGATTACGAACGCTACGTCGAGCTCGCGAACGAAGGCGCGCGCGAACTCGGCTACGAAGACCTCGGCGCGATGTGGCGCTCGAACTACGACATGCCTGCCGACGACTTCACGCGGGAGGCGGCGCGCCTCTACGCCCAGGTCGAGCCGTTCTACAGGGATCTGCAGTGCTACGCGCGCGGCAGGCTCGCGAAGAAGTACGGCGAAGACAAGGTGCCGGCGGGCAAGCCGATCCCGGCACACTTGCTCGGCAACATGTGGGCCCAGCAGTGGGACGCCGTGTACGACCTGCTCGAGCCGTATCCCGGCGTGAGCCAGCTCGACGTCGACTCGGCACTCGTCTCGCAGGGCTACGACCCGGTGCGCATGACGCGTTCTGCCGAGGAGTTCTACCAGTCGATCGCGTTCCCGAAGCTGCCCGAGACGTTCTGGGAGCGTTCGATGCTCGCGCAGCCGCGCGACCGCAACGTGCAGTGCCATGCGAGCGCCTGGCACATGGACGGCAAGGAGGACGTGCGCATCAAGATGTGCACGCGCCCGACCTACGAGGAGCTGCGCACGATCTACCACGAGCTCGGCCACGTCTATTACTACCTCTGGTACAAGGACCAGCCGTACATCTTCCAGAACGGCGCGCACGACGGCTTCCACGAGGCGGTCGGCGACACCGTCAACCTGTCGATGACGCCGGCGTACCTGGCGAAGATCGGCCTGGTGCCGGCGACGAAGACGAGCAAGGAAGCGCTGATCAACCAGCAGATGAAAATGGCGCTCGAGAAGATCGCGTTCCTGCCGTTCGGCAAGATGATCGACGAGTGGCGCTGGCAGGTGTTCTCGGGCCAGGTGAAGCCGGCGGACTACAACGCGGCCTGGTGGGCGATTCGCGAGAAGTACCAGGGCATCCGGCCGCCGGTCGAGCGCACCGAAGCCGACTTCGACCCGGGCGCCAAGTACCACGTGCCCGGCAACGTGCCATACACGCGGTATTTCCTGTCGTTCATCATCCAGTTCCAGTTCCAGAAGGCCCTGTGCGATGCCGCCGGCTTCAAGGGCCCGCTCGCAGAATGCTCCATCTACGGCAACGCGGCCGCCGGCAGGAAGTTCGGCGCGATGCTGGCGAAGGGCGCGAGCCAGCCGTGGCAGGACACGCTGTACGAGCTGACCGGCACGCGGCAGATGGACGCCTCGGCGATCCTCGACTACTTCGAGCCGCTGCAGGGCTGGCTCAAGCAGCAGAACAAAGGTCAGACCTGCGGCTGGTAGCTGACTGAGGGGATAGGGGCCCGACCCCTATCCCCTGCCGCTAGAGCGGCCGCCGTCCCCGCACGAGATTCACCACCACGATGATGATCGCGATCACGAGCAGCAGGTGGATGAACCCGCCGAGCGTGTAGGACGACACCAGGCCGAGCAGCCACAGCACCAACAGGATCAGGACGATCGTCCAGAGCATGGTCTCGATTCCTTTCGAGGAGGGAGATTGGGCCCGGACAGCCTAGCGCCGCGACACGGCGGGTCTGTCGGCTTCCGCCCCAGCCGAACCGCGCAATCCATGACGTCGCGAGGGTCTGGGCGCCACGGCCGGTCACCGGCCCCGTCCGACGCGTCGACGCCGCCGTCGAGGCTCGGACGCGTCAGATCCCCGTCAAGCGGGCGTAGATCGGCGCGGCCCAGGAGCCCAGCAGACGCACGCCGTAGTGGGTCAGCTTGGCGTCGAGGCCGACGCGCCAGTGCGCACGCCGGCCGTGCACCGCACGCCAGACCGTTCGCGCGACCTGCTCGGGCGTCGCCTTGACCCCAAGGCGATCGATCGAGCGCGGCCGGAAATTGGCGCCCGTCACCATGCCCGTGTTCACGTACGACACGTAGACGCCGCTCACCTGGATGCCGGTGCGCCGGTGCTCGATCGCCAGCGCTTCGGTGTAGCCGCGCACGAAGAATTTGGTCGCGCTGTACAGCGCGTGGTGCGGCGAGCCGTACTCGGCCGAGGTCGAGGCCATGGCGACGGCGTGCGCGCCCGGCGCAGCACGCTTGAGGAACGGCAGCGCGGCGTCGAAGGTATGGACGAGTCCGCTGACGTTGACGTCGATCAGGGCCTGCTTCTGCTCGGGTTGCAGCATCTCGTCGGGCCCCATGAACAGCACGCCGGCGTTCGCGAACACCGCATCGAGCTTGCCGCCACCGTGACGGTCCGCGAAGCAGCCGACCGCGTCGCACATGGCCCAGCGGTCGCGCACGTCGGCGACGAACGGCACGAACCGCTCGCCGAGGTCCGCCTGTACCGTTGCCAGGCGCTCGGCCTGCAGATCAGAGCCGGCGACGAACCAGCCTTCGCGCGCGAACAGCCGCGCCGTGGCCGCGCCGATGCCGGTCGCGGCGCCGGTGATGAAGATCGTGCGGACACTGGCCATCTTCCTGCTCCCCGTCTGTGGTGCTCGCGCTGCGTGGTGCGGGCAAACCGGTGCGCGTGTCCAGCCATCTTGCTGCGCAAGGGCGTTGCCGGGCAACCGCATCGGCACGCCGGTGCGCCGCAGGTCGTCGCGTACAATGCGGCAAACTCACGCCGGGACCCATACCAATGAACGAGACCCAGGCCCCCGCGCAACTGACCACGCGCGCCATCCTGCTTGCCATCGTGCTCGCCGTCCTGCTGGCGGCCGCGAACACCTATCTCGGTCTGTTTGCGGGGCTGACGATCGCCTCCGCCATCCCGGCCGCCGTGGTGTCGATGGCCGTGCTGCGCGTGCTCGGCGGCAGCACCATTCTCGAGAACAACATCGTGCAGACCGGCGCGTCGGCCGGCTCTTCGATCGCCTCGGGCGTGATCTTCACGATCCCCGCGCTCGTGATCCTCGGTCACTGGACTGATTTCAGGTACGCATGGGTGCTCGCGATCGCCGGTCTCGGCGGCATCCTCGGCGTGTTCTTCTCGGTGCCGCTGCGCCGCTCGCTGATCGTCGAGCAGAAACTCAAGTTCCCCGAAGGCGTCGCCGCGGCCGAGGTGCTCAAGGCCGGCGACAACCCGGCCCAGGGCGTCAAGCTGCTCGGGTTGTCGGCCCTCGGCGGCGGGTTCGCCAAGCTCGCCGCGGGCAGCGGCCTGCGATTGATCCCCGACACGGCGGCGGCGAGCGGTTTCGTCGGCAACTGGCTGGCCTATTACGGCGCCAACCTCTCGCCCGCGCTGCTCGGCGTCGGCTACATCGTCGGGCTCAACATCGGCGCGCTCGCGCTGATCGGCGGCATGATCTCGTGGAACGTCGCGATCCCGATCTATGCCGCGTATTTCCTGGCCGACAATGTCCCGCTCGCGCAGAGCCTGGCGGGCGCCGACGCCGAGACCATGGCCGGCGCGATCTGGTCGGCCGAAGTGCGCTATCTCGGCGTCGGCGCGATGCTGGTCGGCGGCATCTGGGCGCTGATCTCGATCCGCGGTTCGCTCGCCTCCGGCATCCGCAGCGGGCTCGCAGCGACGCGTGCCGGCGCGACGCAGGCGGTCGCGCACACCGAGCAGGACCTGCCCATGAAATGGATCCTGGTCGGCCTCGTGCTGTTCACGATCCCGCTCGCGGTCCTCTACCAGATGATCGTCGACAACCTGGGCGTCAGCCTGCTGATGACGGTCATCATGATCGTCGCCGGCTTCGTGTTCACCTCGGTCTCGGCGTACATGGCGGGCCTGGTGGGCTCCTCCAACAACCCCGTCTCGGGCATCACGATCTGCACGATCCTGTTCGCGTCGCTGCTGCTGCTCGTGCTGATGGGCAAGGGCGCGGCGCTGGGTCCGGTCGCCGCGATCATGATCGGCTCGGTGGTCTGCTGCGCGGCCTGCATCGGCGGCGACAACCTGCAGGATCTCAAGGCCGGCCAGCTCGTCGGCGCGACGCCATGGCGCCAGCAGGTGATGCTCGCGATCGGCGCCGCGAGTTGCGCGCTCGTGATGGCGCCGGTCCTGAACCTGCTGCTCAAGGCCTACGGCATCGGCGTGCCGACGGTGGACCACCCGAACCCGCTGATCGCGCCCCAGGCCACGCTGATGGCGTCCGTCGCCAAGGGGATGTTCGGCGGAGACCTGCCCTGGGGCATGATCGGCATCGGCGCCCTGATCGGAGTGACGATCATCCTCGTCGACGAGACCCTCAAGCGTCGCAATGCGCCGTTTCGCGCTCCTGTCCTCGCGGTGGCCGTGGGCATCTACCTGCCGCTCGAGCTGTCCGTGCCGATCTTCACCGGCGGCCTGCTCGCCTACCTCGTCGAGCGCCGGCTCGGCGTGCACGACGAGACGCCCGAGGCCGAGCGGGCGAAGCGCAACGGCGTACTGTTCGCTGCGGGCCTGATCACGGGGGAGGCGCTCATGGGCATCGTGATCGCGATCCCGATCGTCACGTCCGGTCGCGCCGACGTCCTGGCGCTCGGCGAGGCCATGCAATTCGGCGAAGCGCTCGGGCTCGCCGTCGTCGCGGCACTTGCCGTCTGGCTCTACCGGGTCGGCGTGAACCGGCGCACGGCCTGAGCGACGGGGCGTGACGCGGCAGCAGGCGAAGCTGTACGGCAGCTTTGCCGCGGTCTACCTGGTCTGGGGCTCGTCGTTTCTCGCCGGGCACATCGGCGTCCGCGCACTGCCGCCGCTGTTGTTTTCCTCCGGGCGCTCGCTGATCGCAGGTCTCCTGCTGCTCGCCGTGGCGCTCCATCGCGGCGAGGCGCTGCCGCGCACGGCGCACGACTGGGCGCTGATGGCGTTTTTCGCACTCTCGATGATCGTGTTCAGCAACGGTCCCGCGATGCACGGCCTGCAGCACCTGCCCTCCAACGAGGTCGCACTGCTCAACGCGAGCATCGCACTCTGGATCGCGGGCCTCGGTACGCTCGGTCGCAAGGGGCAGCCGTTGCGGCTGCGCAGCTGGATCGGCCTGCTGCTCGGCTTCGCCGGCGTGGCGCTGCTGCTGTGGCGAGGCGACTTCCACCTGGATGCCCGCCTGGGCTGGCAGGCGCTCGTGCTCGCGGGCGCGATCTCCTGGTCCATCGGCACGATCGTGTATCGGAACTCGTCGCTGCAGGTCGAGCCGGTGGCGTTCAACGCCGCGTTGATGCTGCTCGGCTCCGCAGGCCTGCTCGTCGGCGGCGTGCTGACCGGCGAGCTGCCGCAGTGGCGGTGGAGCGCGAGCGGCGCATGGGCGATGGTCTACCTCGCCGTGTTCGCTTCGGCGCTCGCGTATACCGCGTATGCGTGGCTCATCAAGAACGCGCGCACCGACCGCGTCGCGACGTTCGCCTACGTGAACCCGGCGATCGCGACGGTGCTGGGGTGGGTCGTGCTCGGGGAGTCGCTCGCGCCGGCGCAGAGGCTGGGCATGGTCGTGATCCTGGCCGGAGTCGCGCTCGTGACGCTGCCGACGCGCATCGCGTAGCCCTCACCTGCGGCCGACCTCTCCCGCGCTCGCTCGGGGCGGTGGATCAGCGGCGTGCAGAGAAGCGCTCGATGCGGCCCGAGTTGCCGATCACGGTCGACGCCGCCCAGGACACCAGTGCGACGATGATCGCGCCGCCAACGGCGGTCCAGAACCCCGAGATCGTGAAGCCCGGGACGATCAACGCGACCAGCCCGATCATCGCGGCGTTCAGCACGAGCAGGAACAGGCCCAGGGTCACGACGGTGATGGGCAGCGTCAGCACGAACGCGATCGGGCGCACGATGGCGTTGACCAGGCCGAGCAGCACGGCCGCCACGATCAGGTTGACGGTCGTTTCGAAGTGAATGCCCGGCAGCAACTGGCTGGCGACCCAGAGCGCAAGCGCCGTGATCGCGGCGCGCAGCAGGATTCCGATCATGGCGCGGACACTCCGTGGTTGACCTGCCGGCGATGGTAAAGGAATCATCCAAAGCCCGTCTCGCCTGGAGCTGCCCTTCCCCCATGGACTACGTCGCCATCGTCTCCCTGCTCGCCCTGCTGCAATACGTCGCGTTCGGCATGGCGGTCGGCCATGCCCGCGGCAAGTACGGCGTGAAGGCCCCGTCGGTAACCGGGCACGAAGTGTTCGAACGGTACTTCCGGGTGCAGCAGAACACGCTCGAGCTCATCGTCGTGCTGCTGCCGGCGCTGTGGCTGTTCGCGCAATACGTCGACGCGAACTGGGCGGCGGGCCTCGGCGTCGTCTATCTCGTCGGCCGCAGCGTGTACTTCTTCCGCTACGTGCGCGATCCGGCGCAGCGCGAGCTGGGATTCGCGCTGACGGCACTGCCGATCGTCGCGCTGCTGGTCGGCGCGCTCATCGGCGTCGTCGCGCGTGGGAACTTCTGAGGTTCCTCAGTGGGTGCTTGAACGCGATGCGGCGCCCGCGGCCGCGTAATGCGTGCCCAGCCCGCGATCACGCAGGTACTGCAGCGCGGTGAGCACCGCCGAGTCCCTCATCGGGGGCAGCGGCCGGGTCACCGCGGGCTCGTGCTCGAGCCGGCGGATCGCGATGTCGGGCTCCAGCCCGCGTGCGTGTATGGAAGTGCCCGACGGCGTGAAGTACTTCGACGTCGTGAGCTTGAGGGCCTGTCCGTCGCGCAGCGGTATCACGGTCTGCACCGAGCCCTTGCCGAACGTGCGTTCGCCCATGAGCGTCGCACGGCCGTGGTCGCGCAGTGCGCCGGCCACGATTTCGGACCCCGATGCCGAGCCGCCGTCGATCAGGACGACGATCGGCTGGCCCTCGAGCGCATCGCCCTCGGTGGCCGACATCTCGAACCGTGCCTCCGGCGTGCGGCCCTCCGCACGCACGATCAGGCCCTCGTCGAGGAACGCGTCGGCGACGCTCACGGCCGACTCGAGTACGCCGCCCGGATTGCCGCGGAGGTCCAGCACGAGGCCGCGCAACGGGTGCAGCCGGGGGTCGCTGCCATGGTGCATGAGGCCCGAGATCGCCGTCACGAGGTCGTCCGGCGTCGAGTCGCTGAACTGGGTGATCCGGACGTAGCCGTAGTCGCCGGGCAGCGGTTCTGCGCGCACCGTGTGAACGTGCACTTCGCCGCGTTCCAGCGTGAACACGAGCGGCTCGGACTCCCCGGCCCGGCCGACTGCCAGCCGCACCTGCGTGCCGACCCTCCCGCGCATGCGCCCGATCGTCTCCTCGAGCCGGTCGGCCGTGACGGGCTGGCCGTCGACCGCGAGCACGACGTCGCCGGCCCGGACCCCGGCCCGGGCGGCCGGCGAGCCCTCGATCGGCGTGACCACGACGACCCGGCCATCGTCGGCGGACACCTCGATGCCGACGCCGGAATAGCTGCCGGTCGTGGTCGCCCGCATCTCGTCGTATGCCCGAGCGTCGAGGAACGCGGAGTGCGGATCGAGGTTGGCAACGATGCCTTTCACGGCCGCCTCGTCGAAGGCGGTGTCCGGCACGTCTTCGACGTAATCGCGGCGGATCCGGCCCACGACCTCGTCGAGCAGCCGATGCCCCGCCGCGTCCGCCGGCGACCTGACGCCGCGCACGGGCGCGGCGGCGACCGCGGCGGGCTGGCCGCGGAAGACGTCCGGCAGGTTCGCGGCGGCGTAGCCCAGGGCGGCGCCGACCGCGAGCGCCAGGAATACGGGGAAGCGGGACTTCACTTCGTTTCGGCTGTCGACGACTCTCCGGATCCGATGTTAGCCGCAACGAGCGCTCCTAGCACCCTGTCGAGCGGCTCCGGACGGCCAATCGAGAATCCCTGGCCGTACGACACCCCGAGACCGCGGATCGCCTGCCGGATGGCGTCGCTTTCTACGCACTCCGCCACGGTCTCGAGCTTCATCGCCCGTGCCAGCTGCACGATCGCGCTCAGCATCGCATGCGAGCGTTCGTCCGTCACGACGTCCCGGACGAAGCTGCCGTCGATCTTCAGGTGGGTGACGGGCAGCGTCTTCAGGTAGGTCAGCGAGCTGAGCCCGCGGCCGAAATCGTCGAGGGCGACGGTGCAGCCGAGCTCGCGCAGCCGCCGGATCAGCGCCTCGGCGCGCACGATGTTGGCCACTGCGGCCGTTTCGGTCACCTCGAAGGACAGCAGCTCGAGCGGCAACCCTGCATCGCGCAGGGTGCTGTCCATGAACGTGGCGAACTCGCCGTCGCCGAGCGACTGACCGGAGATGTTGACCGCGAAGCAGGCGCCGAGCCGCTTCAGGTGTGCCGCGACCGGCTTCAGCGTCTCGATGACCTGGCGCACGACCCAGCGGTCGATGGCCGGCGCGAGCTGGTACCGCTCCGCCGCCGACAGGAACTTGTCGGGAGGCACGCTGAGGCCGGCCTCGTCGGTCATGCGCAGCAGCAATTCGAACTTGGGGTGGGCCGGGGCGCCGTTGAGCGCCACGATCGGCTGCGCCTCGAGCCGGAAGCGCTGGTCGAGCAGCGCCGAACGCACCGTGCCGACCAGCGTGAGGTCGGTGTAGCGGCGGACGATGCTCTGGTCGCCCTCGGCATAGATCTCGACCCGGTTGCGCCCGCGGTCCTTCGCCGCCTTGCACGCGATCTCGGCGGAGGCGAGCGCATGCGAGAGCGGGTGGTGACCGCCGAGGATCGCGGCGATGCCGAAGCTCGCGGTGATGTCGACCGTCTGGCGGTCGCGAATGAACGCGAGCTGCTCCAGTGCGTCGCGCAGCCGTTCCGCGAGGTCCTGCGCCCGGTCGACCGTCGCGTCCGGCAGCATCAACGCGAAACGGTCGCCCGAGATCCGCGAAGCGAGCATGCGCGGCGTCAGACTGCGGCGGATCGCCTCGGCGACGCGCACGATGACCTCGTCCCCCACGTGCATGCCGAGGTTCTCGTTCAGCACGTGCAGGCGGTCGATGTCGACGTAGATCACGCAATGGTTGCCCGGTTTGCCCGCGGCCAGCATCGAGTGGGCGCGCTTCTCGAACGCCGGTCGCGTGAGCAGCCCGGTCGTGGGGTCGTAGGCGTTCATGAGGATGAACGCGACGCGACGCGCCAGCAGTTCGACAATGCGCACCTGGCGCAGGTCGAAATCGGGCGACTGCAGCGGCTTGAACAGCGCCAGCACGCCGAGCACGCGTTGCGCGCCGTGCATGACCGGGCAGGACAGCACCTTGTAGCGTACGTTCGCGAGCGGCCCGGAGGCGGCGGGCGTGTTCGACGTCATCGTCTGCCGGTGCAGCTGCGTCCAGCCGATCAGGTGACGGTGCGTCCTCGTGAGAACCTCGGCGCCCGCGCTGGCCGGGGTGCCGGCGCCGGTCCGGCACACGGCGATGTTCTTTTCAGGGATCAGCAGCGCGCCGACCGCGCACCCGAGGTGGTCGATGCAGCCCTGGACGAGTCGCGCGAAGTCATCGGTCGCATCGCCGTTTGTCGCCTCGTCCTGGGTCGCCCCGAGCAGGAGCTCCAGGTCGCGGTCACGGATGGTCAGGCTGCGCTGCAGGTCGCCGATGCTCGACTGCGAGGCGAGTTCGCGCTGCAGGCACTGCAGGGCCGGGCGCAGCAGGGCCTGCAGCAGCGAGAACGGCCGGCTCTCGCCGTTGGCGTCGCGGCAGACGAGGCCGACGGAGCCGGTCAGTTCGCGGGCGTCGTCGCGCAGCAGGAACACGTAGGCCGTCTGTCCGCCGTGGAGCCGCTCGCAGAACCCGTCGCCGCCGGAGGCGTCGCGCGCCATTTCGCCGGACTGCGCGTCCTGCATCAGCGCGATCAGGTCGGGCCCCTCGACGCCGTCGCTTTCCCAGACGCAGACGCCCATGCGATCGTAGAACACGATCGACTGGGCACGCGGCAGCAGCATCCGGATCAGCTGCCCGTACGGGTCGAGCGACGTCGCGCTGACCGGAAGCGGCGCGTCGCCGAGCGCCAGAGCCGTCTGCATTGGAACGAATCAACCCGTGAAATGGATCCGGAACGAAATCATCCGGTTTCGGGAGGCTCAAAACCGCGAAGCGCACCTCACTTCCGGGTGAGCCAGATCTGGGGGTCGACCGGTGTCCGGCCGCGGCGGACCTCGAAATAGAGCGCGGGCTGGGCGTGGCCGCCCGTGTCGCCCACCGAGCCGATGACGTCCCCCACCGCGACCGGGTCGCCGACCTTGCGGAACAAATCCTCGTTGTGGCCGTACAGGCTCATGTAGCCGCCGCCGTGGTCGAGTACGAGCATGAGGCCCATGCCCGGCAGCCAGTCGCCGTAGACGACCCGCCCGGCCACCGGGGCGCGCACCCTCGCGCCGCGGTCGGTGCCGATCAGCATGCCCTGCCAGCGAAGCGACCCGCCGGCCCGCGGCTGGCCGAACCGTGCCAGGACCTTGCCGTCCTGCACCGGCCACGGCAGTTTCCCCTTGAGCGGCTCGAACGGGGCCGGCCGCGCGGCACTGCCCGAGCGGCCGCGGGCGGCGGCCGCCTCCCGCTCCGACTTCTCGATCGCCTCGCGCAGCCGGGCGATGAGCTTCTCGAGCGATCGGGCCTGCGACTGCATGCGCTCGAGCTCACCGCCGCGGCTCTTGATCTGCCGGTCGATGGCGCTGACGGCCCGAGCACGCTGTTCCTTGGACGACTCGAGCGTTACGACCCGCTGCTCCCGCTGCTGCTCGAGCGTCTCGAGCCGCACCTTCTCGGCCGTGATCTTCTCGCCGACGAGCGCCAGGTGCTCGAGCTTGTCCTGGATGCCGCGGATGCGATCAGCGCGCGCCCGGCCGAAATAGCCGTAGTACGCGAGCATGCGACCGAAGCTCGCCGGGTCCTCCTGGTTCAGCAGCAGCTTGAGCTGCTCCTCGCGGCCGTTGACGTAGGCCGTGCGCAGCTCGCCCGCCAGTTCGGTGCGCTCCCCGTCGAGTTCACGCTCGCCCCGGGCCTGCTCGAGTTCGAGTTCGCGCAGCCGGCCCTCGGCCACGAGCCGCTGCGCCCGGATTTGGTCCAGTTCCCGACGGGCCGCGGCGACGCCCAGTTCCGCGTCGCGCAGCTCGACCGAAAGCTTGTCCCGCTTCTGGACGTCTGCGTTCACCGACTTGCGCACCTTCTCGATGCGCTCGTTGAGCTTGCGCAGCTCCGCCTCCTTCTGCGCGGGCGTCTGCTGCCTGGCCGCGTGCGCTGCACCGACCGCCGCCAACCCGATCGACGCCGCGGCCGCGAACGCGACGAGCACCCGGGCCCCACCGCGCCGACCGGGACGGGCCGCGCAGCGCGCAGCGACAGCAGGATGGTGGGGCAGCGGCATGGACCGGTCGGGTTCCTCGGTCGTGCGGCGGGTCGCGCCGCAAAACCGCGCAAGTCTAGCGTGTCGGCGGGGACTGCTATACTTCGCGATCCTTTTTCCCCGGTCCTGATCGAATGGAGCGATTCCTGGAATACGCCGTCAGGCACCCCCTGCTCTTCGGAGGCACGGTGGTGCTCGCGATCGCCGTGGCGGCGTACGAACTGAGCAAGGCCCGTTCCGGCGGCCAGGCCGTCGGACCGACCGACGCGGTCCGCCTCATGAACCAGGGTGCATTGCTGGTGGACGTGCGCAGCAAGGCCGAGTTCGACGGCGGCCACATCATCGATGCCCGTCACGTGCCGCAGGAAGCAATGGCCGAATCGGCGGAGACGCTCAAGCGATTCAAGGACAAGGTCGTGATCACCTGCTGCGAAAGCGGCATGCGCTCCGGCGCGGCCGCACGCGTATTGAAGGCACAGGGTTTCAGCAAGGTGGTCAACCTGCGCGGCGGTCTGCAGGCCTGGCGCGCCGAAAATCTTCCGCTGGTCAAGGAAGGCGGCGGCAAGCAGAAGGCGGGAGCCGTTTCGTGACCGAGGACGCGACCGACCTCGAGGTGACCATGTACTCGACGGGCTGGTGTCCATACTGCGACCGCGCGCGCGGCCTGCTGCATCGCAAGGGCGTCCCGTTCAGCGAAGTCAAGGTCGACGAGGACCCGACGCACCGCGACACGATGCTCAGGCGCAGTGGCGGTCGCCGCACCGTGCCGCAGATTTTCATCGGCGACCGCCACGTCGGCGGCTTCGACGACCTCTATGCGCTCGACAAGGCCGGCGAGCTCGACAGGCTGCTCGGCCGCGCCTGAAGCGCGCTCCACCCGACGACGATTTCCCACAGGAACCTTCCGATGACCGACCAGACCCCGCAGACGCCCGCCCCGCAGCCCGCCGCCGACCCGCAGTCGCCCGTCGTGACCCCGCAGGCGGTCTACATCAAGGACGTCTCGTTCGAGTCGCCCAACGGCCCGTTCGCGCAGTTCGAGGGCCAGCCCCAGGTCAACCTCAACATCGCGACGCGTGCGGCTGCGATGGCGCAGGACGTGCACGAGGTCGTGCTGCAGGTGAACCTCGAGGCGAAGGTCGGCGACAAGACGGTGTGGCTGCTCGAGCTGCAGCAGGCCGGCGCGTTCGTGCTCAAGAACCTCTCGGCGAACGAACTCGCGCAGGTCGTGTCGATCATGGCCCCGAACTACCTGCTGTCGTACGCGCGCTCCGCCGTATCGGAGCTCGTGGTCAAGGGCGGTTTCCCGCCATTCCTGTTGCCGCTCGTGACGTTCGAGGCGCTGCACGCCCGTGCCGCGCAGCAGGCCGCGGCGGCCCAGTCGGCGCCGGCGCCCGCCACGGTCAACTGACCCGATTCGCGTGCCCCCTCCGAAGGATGCCGGGGTCGACGCCGGGTCGCGGTCTGCGATGGCCGTGATCGGCGCCGGATCCTGGGGCACGGCGCTGGCCGTGCACCTTGCGCGCACGATTGGCCGCGCAGTGCTCTGGGGCCTCGCGCCGCCGGAGATGACGGACCTCGCGCGTGACCGCGTCAATCAGCGTTACCTGCCCGAGGCCCCGTTCCCCGCCTCGCTGGAGATCGTGACGACGCTCGAAGCGGCGGTCAGAGGGGCCGACGAATTGCTGGTGGCCGTGCCGAGCCACGCTTTCCGCGCCTGCCTGGACCAGGTCGCCCCGCTGCTGCGACCGGGCATGCGCGTGGCCTGGGCCACGAAGGGCTTCGAGCTCGAAACGGGCAAGCTGCCGCACCAGGTCGCGACCGAGGTCCTCGGCATGGCCGTGCCCACGGCCGTGCTGTCAGGGCCGACGTTCGCGCGCGAGGTGGGGCTCGGCCTGCCCACCGCGATGACGGTCGCCTCACGCGACCGCGACTACGCGATGGAACTCGCGCAGCGGCTGTCGGGCGCCCACTTCCGCGCCTACGCGTCGACCGACATGATCGGCGTCGAGGTGGGCGGCGCCACCAAGAACGTGCTCGCGATCGGCGCAGGCATCTCGGACGGCCTCGGGTTCGGCGCCAATACGCGCGTCGCGCTGATCACGCGTGGCCTCGCGGAGATGATGCGGCTCGGCGTCGCGCTCGGCGCGAACAAGGACACGTTCATGGGGCTCACGGGTCTCGGGGACCTCGTCCTGACCTGCACCGACAACCAGTCGCGCAACCGCCGTTTCGGCCTCGCGCTCGCGGCCGGCAAATCGAGTGAAGAGGCGCAGCGCGAAATCGGGCAGGTCGTGGAAGGCGTGCTCGCCGCGCGCGCCGTGACGTCGGTGGCACGGACGTATCGCGTCGAAATGCCCATCGCCGAGCAGATTTGCAGGATCATCTACGAAGGTGCGCCGCCGCGGGAGGCCGTGGCCGCCCTGATGGGACGCGCGATCAAGGCCGAGACGCAGTAGTGACCCGCGCGGCGCCGGGCCAACGCAGCTGGCGCCAGGCCTCGTAGACGACCACTGCGACCGCATTCGACAGGTTCAGGCTGCGCGCACCCGGCCGCATCGGGATGCGCAACCGGCGCTCGGCCGGGCACGATGCAAGCACTGCTTCGGGCAGCCCGCGGGTTTCGGGTCCGAACACCAGCACGTCGTCGGCCGCGAACCGGACCGCGTCGTAGTCGATGTTCCCCCGTGTCGTCAGCGCGAACCAGCGCCGGTCCGCCGGCGCCCGTCCGGCAGACAACGCGGCGAGACATGCGGCAAAGTCGTCGTGCACGCTGAGGTCGGCCAGCTCGCCGTAGTCCAGGCCCGAGCGACGGACCGCGCGGGCGTCGAGACGGAACCCGAGCGGCTTCACGACGTGCAGCCGGGCGCCGGTGTTCGCGCACAGGCGGATCACGTTGCCCGTGTTCGGCGGGATTTCGGGCTCGAACAGGACGACGTCGAGTGGCATAGAATCGATGCGGACGCGCGCGGGACCGCCTCGCGCGCAAGGCACTGAGGATCGTCGCATGGTGCGCGTCAAGCAACTGCTCGCTCGCAAGGGCCACGAAGTCTGGACCATCGACGTCGAGGATCCCGTGCTCGAGGCGATCCAGCTCATGGCGGACAAGCACATCGGGGCACTGCCCGTCACCCGCAACGGCGAACTGGTCGGCGTGATCTCCGAGCGCGACTACGCGCGCAAGGTCATCCTGCTCGGGCGCTCCTCGGCCGAGACGCCGGTCTGGCAGATCATGAGTTCGCCGGTCGTGACGGTGTCGCCGGAGCAGGACGCGCGCCAGTGCATGGAGCTCATGACCACCAAGCGCATCCGCCACCTGCCCGTCGTCGAGGGGGGCCGGATGATCGGCGTCATCTCGATCGGCGACCTGGTGCGCGCCGTGATCGAAGAGCAGGAACAGACCATCGAGCAGCTCGAGCGGTTCATTGCGGGCTAGGGGCTAGGGGACAGGAGATAGGCGGTCGGCGTCGGTGGCCGGGCGGCGCATGGCGCGTGCGCGCACCGCGTCCTTCCTGGCGGGCTCCTAACTCCTATCCCCCAGCCCCTTTCCTCTACAATTCCCCCTCATGCCCACCCGGTTGCCACCTTCCCTCGCGGTCGATTTCTGCGGCCTGCGACTGGCTTCGCCGATCGTGCTGCTGTCCGGATGCGTGGGTTTCGGCGAGGAGTACACGCGCGTCGAGGGCTTCTCGAACCGCGACGTGGGCGCCATCGTGCTCAAGGGCACCACGCGCGAGCCGCGGCTCGGCAATCCGGCGCACCGCGTCTACGAGACGCCGATGGGCATGCTCAATGCCATCGGGCTGCAGAACCCCGGTGTCGACGTGGTCGTCGACCAGATCCTGCCGACGCTCGATTTCACCGAGACCTGCTTCTTCGCCAACGTTTGCGGCTCCACGATCGAGGACTACGTCGAGGTCACGCGCCGCTTCGACGATTCGCCGATCGACGCGATCGAGCTCAACATCTCCTGCCCGAACATCAAGGAAGGCGGCGTGCAGTTCGGCAATTCGCCGGAGATGTCCGCGCGCGTCGGGGCGGCCTGCCGCGCGGTGACGGGCAAGCCGCTGATCACGAAGCTGTCACCGAACCAGACGGACATCCGCGAGAACGCTCGCCGCTGCATCGAGGCGGGCAGCGACGCGCTCGCGGTCATCAACACCGTGATGGGGATGTCGATCGACGTCCGCACGCGCGAGCCCGTCATCGGCAATGTGCAGGGCGGACTGTCGGGGCCGGCGATCAAGCCGATCGCGCTGCTCAAGGTCATGCAGGTCGCCGAGGTCGCACGTCCCCACCGTGTGCCGATCATCGGCCAGGGCGGCATCTGCAGCGCCCAGGATGCGCTCGAGTTCATCATCGCCGGCGCCACCACGGTCGGCGTCGGCACCGCGCTGTTCTACGAGCCGCTGTCGTGCCTCGCGATCAACTCCGGCATCGCCGAGTACCTCGCCGCGCACAGGGTGGGCTCGGTCGGCGAGCTGGTAGGCAGCCTGCAGCTCGGCAGGAAGGAGATCGAGGCGTGCGGCTGCTGAAGAAGTGTCCAGTGTTCAGTGTCTAGTGTCTGGTTCGGAGGCGGCCGTGCCGCGCGCCGACGGAGTCGGCTTCCGGCTAACCGCTGGACACTATCCACTGGACACTTCCTACAGATCCTCCATCCCCAGCTCTTTCAGTTTCCGCGTCAGCGTGTTGCGGCCCCAGCCGAGCAGCCTGGCCGCGTCCTGCCGACCACCGCGCGTCGCCTTGAGCGCTTCACGCAGCAGCGTGCGTTCGAACTCGGGCATCGCCTCGTCGAGCAGCGGCGGGCCGCCCGCGATGAGCCGGGCCTGCGCCCAGTTCGCGAGCGCCTGCGACCAGTCGGGCCCGTTCGTCGTCGCCCCGCCGGCGTCACGGCCGCCGAGATCCGGCGGCAGGTCCGTGAGCTTGATTTCGCGACCTGCGGCGAGCACGGTCAGCCGACGACAGGCATTGACGAGCTGGCGCACGTTGCCCGGCCATTCGAACCCGGTGAGCACGCGCGCGGCTTCCGCGCTGAGAACCTTCGGCGCCACGCCGAGCTCGATCGCGGCCACGTCCAGGTAGTGCTGCAGCAGCTCGGGGATGTCCTCGCGTCGCTGTCGCAGCGGCGGGACCTCGATCCGGATCACGTTCAGGCGATGCAGCAGGTCTTCGCGGAAGAGGTTCTCCTTCACGCGCGCCTCGAGGTCCTGGTGCGTGGCCGCGATCACGCGGACGTCGACCTTGACGGGCAGCTGCCCGCCGACGCGGTAGAACTCGCCCTCCGCGAGCACGCGCAGCAGCCGCGTCTGCAGTTGCGGCGACATGTCGCCGATTTCGTCCAGGAACAGGGTGCCGCCGTCGGCCTGTTCGAAGCGCCCGCGACGCAACTCGGTCGCCCCCGTGAACGCGCCCTTCTCGTGGCCGAACAGCTCGCTCTCGAGCAGGTCGGCCGTGAACGCGGAGGTGTTCAGTGCGATGAAGGGCTTGGCCGCGCGCGGGCTGTGACGGTGCAGCGCGCGCGCGACGAGTTCCTTGCCCGTGCCCGACTCGCCGGTGATCAGCACGGTCATGCTGGAACGCGACAACCGGCCGATCGCCCGGAACATCTCCTGCATCGCGGGTGCATGCCCGAGCATTTCCGGGATGCGACGCGACTCCGACGCCGACTCGACCGTGCGCTGCTGCTGCGAAGCCGCGCGTCGCACGAGGTCCACGGCCTGGTCGATGTCGAACGGCTTCGGCAGGTACTCGAACGCCCCGCCCTGATAGGCGGCGACCGCGCTGTCGAGGTCGGAATGCGCGGTCATGACGATGACCGGCAGTCTCGGCCGTCGCGTCCTCAGTTCATCGAGCAGGTCGAGGCCGCTCCTGCCGGGCATGCGTACGTCGGTGACGAGCACGTCGGGCTCGCCGCGGCGCAGCGCGGCCAGGACCGCCTCCGCGTCCTCGTAGGCCGTCGGCGACATGCCCGCCTGCTTGAGCGCGCGCTCGAGCACCCAGCGGATCGAGGCGTCGTCGTCGACGATCCAGACGTCAAGTGCCGGCAACGGGTGGTTCATTGGCGTCGAATGGCAGCAGTATCGTGAAGACAGTGCGACCCGGACGACTGTCGAATTCGATCAACCCGTCGTGGCGGCCGATCAGGTCCTGGGCCACGGCCAGCCCGAGGCCGGTGCCGGTCTTGCGACCGGTCACCAGCGGATAGAACACGGTGTCCTTGAGCTCCGACGGCACGCCGGGACCGTCGTCCTCGACCTGGATCCCGACGACCACGCGATAGCGCCGGCTGCCGATACTCGCGTTGGTGAGTGCGCGCGTTCGCAGCACGATGCGCCCGTGTTCGCCGACCGCCTGGATCGCGTTGCGCCCGAGGTTGAGCAGCGCCTGGATGATCTGGTTCCGGTCGAGCCGAAGCCGCGGCAGGCTCGGGTCGTAATCGCGTTCGATCTGCACGCCGGTGGGCGCTTCCGCGGCCAGCAGGTGCCCGACGTGCTGCACGAGCTCGTGGATGTTGACCGGCTGCTTGTGGGGCGGCTGGCCGGGGCCGAGCAGCGCGTCGACGAGCGCCGCGAGCCGGTCCGCCTCGGCGATGATGACGGTCGTGTACTCGTGCAGCGACGGCTCCTTGAGCTGGCGCTCGAGCAGTTGCGCCGCGCCGCGCAGGCCGCCGAGCGGGTTCTTGATCTCGTGCGCGAGCTGCCGAACCATCGCCCGGCTGCCGCCGAGCTGGGTGAGCAGGTTGTTCTCGCGCGTGATCCGCTGGTGATGCGTCGTGTCGTTGAGCTCGACCACGACGCTGCCGGGACG
>DASSJN010000176.1:0-23217 GCA_035691185.1 Steroidobacteraceae bacterium | reverse complement strand
CTCGCGGCATTCGGTGTAGGGGTCGAACGCGATCGGCTGGTCGAGCGAGAGGTTGCACACGCCGATCTCGTTGAGCTCCAGCTTCTTGGCGGCGAGGTGCTCGAGCGTGTTGACGTTGACCTTGTACTTGGGCTCGGTGATCGTCGCGGCGACCTGCTTGGTGCCGGTCTTGAGCCAGTACGGGCGCCCGGGCAGCATCGGCTCGTCCGACATCCACACCACGACCGCCTCGAACTGATCCGCGACGCCCGGCAGGCTGTCCGGCTTCGCGATCACGTCGCCGCGGCTGATGTCGATCTCGTCGGCCAGCGTGAGCGTGATCGACTGGCCGGCCACGGCCCGTTGCAGGTCGCCGTCCATCGTGACGATCCGGGCGACCGTGCTCTCCCGACCCGACGGCAGCACGCGCACGCGGTCGCCCGGGTGCACGCTGCCGCTCGCGATCGTGCCCGCGAAGCCGCGGAAGTCGAGGTTCGGCCGGTTGACCCATTGCACCGGCAGCCGCAGTGGCCGCTCGCGCGCCTGTTCCTCGATCTCCACCGTCTCCAGGTAGCCCATCAGCGTCGGCCCGTGGTACCAGGGCGTGTGCTCGGAGGGCGCCGTGATGTTGTCGCCTCGGAGGCCCGAGACCGGGATCGCGACGAAGTCCTCGAGCCCGACCTGCTTCGCGAACGCGCCGTAGTCGGCGACGATCTTCTCGAACGTCTCCTCCGCATAGCCCACCAGGTCCATCTTGTTGATCGCGACGACGATCTTGCGGATGCCGATCAGCGAGACGAGATAGCTGTGCCGGCGCGTCTGCGTGAGAACGCCCTTGCGCGCGTCGATCAGGATCACGGCCAGGTCGGCGGTCGAGGCGCCGGTGACCATGTTGCGGGTGTAATGCTCGTGCCCGGGCGTGTCGGCGACGATGAACTTGCGCTTGTCGGTGGAAAAGAACCGGTAGGCCACGTCGATCGTGATGCCCTGCTCGCGCTCGGCCGCAAGCCCGTCGACCAGCAGTGCGAAGTCGAGCTCCCCGCCCTGCGTGCCCACCTTCTTCGAGTCCGCCTCGAGCGCGGCCAGCTGGTCCTCGAAGATCATCTTCGAGTCGTAGAGCAGCCGGCCGATCAGCGTCGACTTGCCGTCGTCGACGCTGCCGCAGGTGATGAAGCGCAGCAGGCTCTTGTGCTCGTGCGCCTGCAGGTACGCCTCGATGTCCGTGGCGATCAGGTCCGATACGTGCGCCATCAGAAGTACCCTTCCTGTTTCTTCTTCTCCATCGAAGCCGACTGGTCGTGGTCGATCACGCGGCCCTGCCGTTCGGAGGTCGTCGTGAGCAGCATTTCCTGGATGATCGCCGTCAGGGTGTCGGCCTCGCTCTCGATCGCGCCGGTGAGCGGATAACAGCCGAGCGTCCGGAAGCGCACCTTCTTCAACATCGGTTTCTCGCCCGGGTAGAGCGGCATGCGGTGGTCGTCGACCATGATCAGCGTACCGTTGCGCTCGACGACCGGCCGTTCGGCCGCAAAGTAGAGCGGCACGATCGGCAGGTCGTTCAGGTAGATGTACTGCCAGATGTCGAGCTCGGTCCAGTTCGACATCGGGAATACGCGCAGGCTCTCGCCCGGGTGCATGCGCGTGTTGTAGAGCGACCACAGCTCCGGTCGCTGGTTCTTCGGGTCCCAGCGGTGCTGCGCGCTGCGGAACGAGAACACGCGCTCCTTGGCGCGGCTCTTCTCCTCGTCGCGGCGCCCGCCGCCGAACGCCGCGTTGAAGCCGTACTTGTCGAGCGCCTGCTTCAACCCCTGCGTCTTCATCACGTCGGTGTGGATCGCCGAGCCGTGCGTGAACGGGTTGATGCCCTGCTCCACGCCGTCCTGGTTGACGTGCACGATCAGCTGCAGGTTGTACTTCTGCGTGACCTCGCGGCGCAGCTCGTACATCGCCTTGAACTTCCACAGCGTGTCGACGTGCAGCAGCGGAAACGGCAGCGACCCCGGGTAGAACGCCTTCAGCGCCACGTGCAGCATCGCCGCACTGTCCTTGCCGATCGAGTACAGCATCACCGGCTTGTCGCACTCGGCCACCACCTCGCGCATGATCTGGATGCTCTCCGCCTCGAGCCGCTGCAGGTGCGTCAGGCGCTCCGGCGTCACGAGGGGCTTGTTCTTGGCGGCTGCCGCCAGCGATTTCTGCGGCACGTCGAGGGTTCCGGTGGTCATTCAGGGTTCGTTGCGGCCTGTTTCGAGATCTTGACGACGGTACGGCCTGTGACCCGGCCTGTCATGTAGTCGGCGAACTGTGCCGGCAGTTCTTCGAAACTCACGAGTCTGTCGGCGATCCGGTGAAGCTTTGTCGGGCGCAGGTCGGTCGCGATGCGTTTCCAGACCTCGAGCCGCACGTCGCGCGGCGTCGCGGAGGAGTTGATCCCGAGCAGGTTCACGCCGCGCAGGATGAAGGGCATGACGGTCGTCCTGAGCTCGTGGCTGCCGGCCAGCCCGATGCTGGCGATGTTGCCCCAGAAGTCGACGGTGCGCGTCAGCCACGTCAGCATCTCGCCGCCGACGTTGTCGATGGCGCCGGCCCATTGCACGGCCTCGAGGGGCTTCGAGCCGAAGTCGAGGTCCTGGCGTCGCAGGATTCGTGCCGCGCCGAGTTCGCGCAGGTACCCGTCCGCCTCCGGCTTGCCGCTCACGGCGACGACCTCGTAGCCGCGGCCCGCGAGCATGTTGATGGCCAGGCTGCCGACGCCTCCTGTCGCCCCCGTCACCACGACCGGGCCCTTGGCGGGCGCCTGGCCGTTGTGCTCCATGCGATGGATGGCCAGTGCGGCGGTGAACCCCGCCGTGCCGAGCCGCATCGCATCGTGCCCGGTCATGCCGTCCGGCAGCGGAATCACCCAGTCCCCCTGCAGCCGCGAGTACTCCGCGTAGCCGCCGTCCTGGGTCTCGCTCAGGCCGCACCCCGTCACGAGCACCTTCTGGCCCGGCGCGTAGCGCGGGTCTGACGAGCTCACGACCTCCCCGGCCAGGTCGATCCCGCCCGCGAGCGGGTACTTGCGCAGGATCGGCGAGGTGCCGGTCGCCGCCAGCGCGTCCTTGTAGTTGATGTCGGAGTAATGGACGCGCACGACGACGTCGCCCGGCGTCAGGTCGTCGAGCGTGACCCGGTCGAAACGCGCGGTGATCCTGCCGTCGTTGCGGTGAATGCGGAAGGCGGTGAAAGGCTGCTTCACGGAGTGTCCAGTGTCCAGTGTCTAGCGGTTAGTCCGAGTGGTCGTCACCTCTCCGGTCGATGGCGGGAGAGGTCGAGGCGAAGCGGCGGGTGAAGGCCCCGTGCTCATTGCTTCTCCAGCCACACCTCGAGGCCCTGCGTGTTCAGGTTCACGTCCTCGTCGATGAGCCGGTGGCGCGCGGCGAGATCACCCGCATATCCGTGTTCGTCCAGGCGCCGGCTGAAATAGTCGAACATCTCGGTGCGGATCCGCTGCGTGCGGTCGGGCGCCGCGGCATGTCGCCGCGCGATGCGCACGAGTTCGTCGATCGACTCGTGGAGGTCACGCGCCAGTCGCTCGAGGTCCGTGACCGGACCGAAGTGCGTCTGGACGATGCGTCGCGGCCGATACGCCATGAGGCGGTCGATCGTCCGGTGGAACGCGTCTGGGTCGAACTGCACCGGCGTCGTCGTGGGCAGCATGAACGGGCCCGCGACCGTGTCGAGGTCGCGGTAGCAGATGCCGAAATTGTCGCCGGCGTACACGTCGCACCCGTCGAGGTCGACCGGGCAGTGATGGTGCCGCGCATGGCCGGGGGCGTCGATGAACTCGAACGTGCGCTGGCCGAGCTGCAGCCGCGTCCCGTCCTCGGTCGTGACCACGCGTTCGGCGGGGATCGGCACGAGGTCACCGTAAAGCTGGTGGTAGCGCGCTTCGCCATAGACGGCGATCGACCCGGCGATCAGCTTGGAGGGGTCGATCAGGTGTGGCGCCCCGCGCGGGTGCAGCACGGCTTTCGCGCTCGGCAACGCCTGCATCATCTGGCCCGCGCCGCCGGCATGGTCGAGGTGGACGTGGGTCAGGAACAGGTAGTCGACCTGGTCGCGAGCGATGCCGAGTTCGTCGAGCGCGGCCAGCAGTCTCGGCGCCGCCGGGCCCGGGCCCGTGTCGATGAAGGCCGCCCGTCCGGAATCGACCAGCAGGTGCGCCGCCGCGAGACCCGGCCGTACGTAGTCAGTGTCGATCAGGTACAGGCCGTCGCCCTGGGGTTGGGCATGGCGAAGCGTCGGGGGGTTCGGCTCGGTGGAAGGCATCGTGCAGGGCAGGGGCGACGCTCAGGAGCCGCCTAGCCTGCGACCAGAGGGGCCCGAAAACAAGAAGGCCGGGTCCGGCCCGGCCTAAGCGGCATGAGCTCATGCGCGCCTGCGCACGCGGGGCCTCACTGCCCCTTGCACTTGCCGTTGTTGCGGATGTCGTCGGTCGCGCAGAGCGACGGGCGCTGGGCGGAGTAGTACTTCGCGAGTTCGCGGATGTCCTGTTCGGTGAGCGGTGCGGCCATGCCCGCCATGATCGGGTTCTTGCGCTGGCCGCCCTTGTATGCGCGCAGCGAATTCGCGAGGTAATCCTCGTGCTGGCCGGAGAGGACCGGATACTCGGGCATGATGCCGACCCCGTCGTTGCCGTGGCAGGCGACGCAGGTCTGGCCGGCCTTCGGCAGCGTGCCGACGGGGCGGCCGGAGGGCTTGATCTCGGTGCCCGCGAGGTACGCAGCGATGTCGGCGAGGTCCTGCGCCTTCAGCGTGATGGCCTGCGCATGCATCGTGGCGTGGGCGCGGTTGCCGTCCTGGTATTCCTTGAGCGCCAGGACCATGTACGCGGCGTGCTGGCCACCCAGCTTCGGGACGCTGTAGACCGGGAATGCATTCTTGTAGTTTTCGATGCCGTGGCAGCCATGACAGGTGTATGCCAGCTTGGCGCCGCGGGCCGTGTCGGCGGCATTCACGAGGCCGGGGGCGAGCATCGCGAAGGTCAGGCTCATCGCGAGCCAGGCCGATCTCGGGGTCATTCGGAGCTCCTGCGCAATCATCGTTCTGTGTGCCCGCGAGGGTCGGGGGCCGGCGGGCCGGGCATGTTAATAAAAACGGCCGGGCGAGTCGAATCACCGGAAATCAGGAAGATAGGAAATGGGGACACTCCGAGTTTCGCCGGAAATTCGGAGTGTCCCCGTTTTCAGCGAAATTCGGAGTGTCCCTGTTTTCCTCGTAGACTGTTCGCGGTCCAAAACCGAGAGGATCCGGGATGCCGAGCACGACGGGAACGACGACGCGACGGGCGGGATGGCTGACGTTGGCCGCGAGTCTCGCGGTCTGTGGCACGGCCGCGGCCCACGACACGATGCCGCCTCCGCTGATCAGCGTGACGGGCGAGGGCGAGGTCAAGGCCATGCCGGACATGGCGTACGTGACCCTGGGCGTGGAAGCGCGCAAGCCGTCGCTCGCCGAAGCTCGCGCCCAGGTGACCACGGCCGTCGAGCGCCTGCTGGCGCTGGCACGCGACCTCAAGATCGACCCCAAGCTCGTCGACTCCACCCAACTGCAGGTGCAGCCCGAGTACCGCTGGAACGAAAAGGACTCGCAGCGCGTGCTGCTCGGCTACGTCGTGAGCCGGCAGATCGAGATCGAACTGCGTGACCTCGAGCGACTCGGCCCGCTGCTCGAGCGCGCCGTCTCGGCGGGCGCGAACCAGGTCGGCGGGGCGCGTCTCGACTCCTCGAAGCGCAAGGAACTCGAACGCGAGGCGCTGGCCAAGGCCGTCGAAGACGCCCGCCTCGATGCGGAGGCGCTGGCCCGGGCGGCCGGCACCAGGCTGGGCCCGGCCTACAACCTGACCGCCACCACGGCGGTCCCGTTCCAGCCTAAATACCTGGAGCGCGCCGTGATGGCCGCGCCAATGGCCGACGCCGCCGAGCAGACCTACGCGCCGGGCGAAATGAAGTACATGGCGACCGTGAACGCCCAGTACGAGATTGTCAGATCGCCTTGATAATCCAGCTTGAGCGCCAGGCTCGCAGGCGCGTCTTGACAGTCGATCAGAACAATCGGCGCCGCCGGCTCAGCGCGCGGACATGCGGTCGACGATCAGCACGCGGCCGTCGACGCCGGTGATGCGCGCCTTGCCCCCGGCGGGGATGTCGGGCCCACGCACTGACCAGAGCTGGCGGCCGAGCTTGATGCGGCCGGCGCCGTTCTCGATGCCCTTGGGCAGCGTGATCACCCGGCCGCTGTGTCGTTCGCCCATGCGATGGGGCGCCGACGCGCTCTCGAGGTCGCGCTGCTGGACGCGGTAGTCGCGCCAGAACCAGAGCGCGAATACCGTGATCGAGAAAATCAGGAACCAGGCCATGAGCACTGCGTGTGGATGGAAGGATGCGTAGATCGTCGCGCGCGTGGCGACCCCGCCTCAACTCTGGGGGTCCAGGTGGCGTGAAAACTGTGACGGCGCGCTCAGGTCGCCGGCGCGAGCCGCAGGTCCTTGCTGTACACCACGTTCATGACGTTGTCAGTCCAGCCACGCACCCAGGGCTTCACGAGGTGCTTGTTGACGTAGAAGTACAGCGGCAGGACCGGGTGGTCGGCGAGCATGAGGCGTTCGGCTTCCTCGAGGATCGCGCGACGGCGCGCGGGATCGGCCTGCCGCACGGCCTCCGTCAGCAGTGCGTCGTAACGCGGGTTCGCATATCCCGGCAGATTGATGCCGAAGTCGCTCTTCAATAGCTGTGCGAACGTGTAGGCGTCGTTGAAATCGGCGACCCAGCTCGAGCGGAATACCTGCGTTTCCTTGCGGGCCTGGATGCTCTGCAGCAGCGCGCGAAACTCCTCGGCATAGAGGCTGGTCTCCACGCCGAGCGCGTCTTTCCACATCGACGCGACCGCCACGGCGATGCGGTTGTGCGTGTCGCCCGAGCTGTAGCGCAGCTCGACCCGCAACGGGTTCGCCGAAGAGTACCCGGCCGCGGCGTAGAGCCGCTGCGCCTCCTCGACGCGCTCCGCATAAGGCTTCGTCGCATAGTCGAACTGTTGCGGCGTGTAGTTCCAGACGCCGCGCGGCACCCAGCCGTACGCCGGGGCCTCGCCCACGCCGGTCACCGACGAGACGAGCCGGTCGCGGTCGATCACGAGCGAGAGCGCGCGGCGGAGCCCCGGCCGATCCTTGAACGGCGGCCGCGTCAGGTTGAACCCGTAGTAATAGACGCTGAGCTGCGGCGCGACGTGCAGCTCCGCCGCGAGGTGCTGCTTGATCCACTGGAACTGCTGCTGCGGCACGACGTACGTGAAGTCGAGCTGGCCGGCCCGGTACTGGCGCAATTCCGTGCCCGCGTCGCCGATGTGCACGAAGTGCACCCGCTCGAGCCGGGTCGCCGCGTCGTTCCAGTAATGGGGGTTGCGCCGCGCCACGACATGCGAGCCGATCACCCACTCGTCGAGCAGGAACGCGCCGTTCGACAGCAACTTGCCCGGGCGCGCGTATTCAGCGCCATTCGCCGCGAACGTCGGCCGGTGCAGCGGATACGTGGGCGGTTGCGCGAGCAGTCCCAGCAGATACGGTGCCGGTGAGGCCAGCCGCACGAGGACCGTGCGGTCGTCCGGCGCGCTCACGCCGAGTTCGCCCGGCTTCATCTCGCCGCGCGTGACGGCGCCGGAATTCAGCACCGGATCGATGAACTGCGCATAGGGCGAGGCCGTCCTCGGGTCGACGAGCCTGCGCATGCCGGCGACATAGTCCGCCGCGACGAGGGGATCGCCGTTCGACCAGCGCAGGCCTTCACGCAGTGTGAAGCGGTACTCGAGCCCGTCGGGCGAGACGGTCCACGACTCCGCCGCCCCCGGCACCGCGGCGCCGTCCGGCGCGACGGCGGTCAGCCCCTCGAACAGGTCCCGCAGGATGTTGAACGCCGCGTCGGTGCGCGCCAGCTGCGGGTCGAGCGTGTCGGGTTCCGGCCCGTTGCCGCGTCGCAGCGTGGTCGGGTCGAAATCCCCTGGCAGCGTGCTCGTGGTCTGTGTCGACGCGCCCGGCGCAGCATCGTCCATGTCGCCGCTGCAGCCCGGCAGTGCGAGACACACGCTGGTGACCGTGACGAGGAACGCGGCGCGAGCCGAGCGCAGCACGCCGGGGCGACAGGCCGCCGCAGTGAACCGGTCGGACATCATCGGTACGGGCCCTCGGGGCCGAATCGTTGGGGCGCGATCTTACCGGGCGTTCCCGGCGAGTGCGGGCCCGGTCGTCTCGGCGTGATGGCGCTTCAGGTGGATCAGCAGGATCGAGATCGCGGCCGGCGTGAGACCCGGGATGCGCGCCGCCTGGCCGAGCGTCGCGGGCCGATGCTCGGCGAGCTTCTGGCGCACCTCGTTCGAGAGCCCGCGCACGATCGCGTAGTCGAGCGATGCGGGCAGGCACGTCTCCTCGTGGCGACGCTGTCGTTCGATTTCCTCGTGCTGACGATCGATGTACCCGGTGTATTTCGCCTGCACGTCGACCTGCAACGGCACCTGCGCGGCGAGACGCTCGTCGTCGCGCCAGTCGTCCACGCCACCGCCGAGCGCCGCGTCGAGTGCTGCATAGGGCACTTCGGGCCGGCGCAGCAGTTCGAAGGCGCGCTGCTCGCGCGTCACCGGCCCACCGAGTGCAGGCTCCAGCGTCGCGGCGACCGGCGTCCCCGGGCGCACCCACGCACGGTCGAGCCGCTCGAGTTCGCACTGCACGGCCGCCCGCTTGCGCTCGAACAGGGCCCAGCGCTCGTCATCGACGAGACCCAGTTCCCGGCCGCGCGGCGTGAGCCGCAGGTCGGCATTGTCTTCACGCAGCGTGAGCCGGTACTCCGCGCGGCTCGTGAACATGCGATAGGGCTCGGGTGCGCCGCGTGCGATGAGGTCGTCGACCAGCACGCCGACGTAGGCGTCCCCCCGTCGCGGCCACCACGGCTCGCGACCGGCCACGCTCAGCCCCGCGTTGATTCCGGCGAGCAGTCCCTGCGCCGCGGCCTCCTCGTAACCGGTGGTGCCGTTGATCTGGCCGGCGAAGTACAGGCCGGGCACGGCCCTGGTCTCCAGCGTCGGCTGCAGGTCGCGCGGATCGAAGAAGTCGTACTCGATCGCATACCCAGGACGCGTGATGTGGGCCCGCTCGAAGCCGCGGATGCTGCGCACGAACGCCTGCTGCACGTCGAACGGCAGGCTCGTCGAGATGCCGTTGGGGTACACCTCGTGCGTGTCGAGTCCTTCGGGCTCGATGAAGATCTGGTGCGAGCTCTTCCCGGCGAAGCGCACGACCTTGTCCTCGACCGATGGACAGTAGCGCGGACCGACACCCTCGATCACGCCGGTGAACAGCGGCGAGCGGTCCGTGCCGGCGCGGATCAACTCGTGGGTGCGCTCGTTGGTGTGGGTGATGTGGCAGCAGACCTGCCGCGGATGTTCGCGGCGCAAGCCGAGGTACGAGAACACCGGCACCGGCTCGTCGCCCGGCTGCGCCTCCAGCCCGGTGTAATCGATCGAGCGGCCGTCGATGCGCGGCGGGGTGCCGGTCTTGAGCCGCCCGACCCTCAGCGACAATTCACGCAACCTCGCGGCCAGACGATTCGACGGTGGGTCCCCGGCGCGCCCGCCCGGTGACTGCTCGAGCCCGACGTGGATCTTGCCGCCGAGGAACGTGCCGACCGTGAGCACGACGGCCCGTGCCGCGAACTCGAGGCCCACCGCCGTGACGATGCCCGCGACGCGGCCGCCTTCGATCCGCAGGTCCGCGACCTCGGCCTGGAACAACGCGAGGTTCGGCTGGTTCTCGACGATCGCCCGGATCGCTTTCCTGTACAGCGTGCGATCGGCCTGGGCACGCGTGGCGCGCACCGCTGGTCCCTTGCTTGCATTCAGTGTCCGGAACTGGATGCCGGCGCGATCGATCGCGCGCGCCATCGCACCGCCGAGCGCGTCGATTTCCTTGACCAGGTGCCCCTTGCCGATGCCGCCGATGGCCGGATTGCAGCTCATCTGGCCCAGCGCCTCGATGCTCTGGGTCACGAGCAGGGCGCGGCAACCCATCCGGGCCGAGGCGAGGGCGGCCTCGGTGCCGGCGTGACCGCCTCCCACTACGATGACGTCGAAGGTTTCCGCGAAGCGCATGTGCACTTTAACCGTGGTCCGATCCCAAGCTGAGGTTGAACCTGCGGGCCGGCGGGAATCCGGCCGCGGAGCCTGCCAGCGCGCGACGAAAGGCGCCGAGCCGCAGCTTCACGAAGCGTCGCGCCTGCCGCTCGTAGCGGTTCTGCCAGTAGCCGTGGCGCCGCCATTCGACCAGGTAATCCCACAGGTTCATGCGACCGCGGTTCCACTGCCGCAGCACGTGGAAATACTCGTGCAGCAGCAGCTCCGGGTCGGCGAAGAACTCCACCAGCGAGCCGCGCAGGTAAATGGTGTTCCGGCGCGTCGTGGCGCGAGCGCGGCCGTGCAGCCTTGCGAACAGCGAGTTCTCGCGCAGCACGACGTCGTCGACGGCGTCGCCGAACGTCTCCTCCAGCGCCCGCCGCAGATCGGCGGGCATCCGGTCACGCGTTCGCATCGCTCACCTCGTCCCGGCCCGCGGGAGAGGTTACACGATGGGCGGAGGAGGGCCGCCCGGCTTTCTTGCTCTTCCCCTTTCCCGCCGCCGCGGGAGAGGTCGCACGCAGTGCGGGTGAGGGTGAACTCTTCCGGCCATGGCCATTGACCGGCTTCCGCTTGCGCCGGATCCGCACCGGGCGGACGACGCGACCTTCGATCACGCCGACCTCTCGCGCCGCGGCCAGGGCTTCCGACTCGGCCACCGTGAAGGCGGCCTCGCGCAACGCACCTTCCTTCATCCGGTCGAAGGCCGCGCGCAGGCAATCGGCGAAGAACGCGGGGTCGGGCAGCATGTCCCGACACGAGATCGCACAGATCCACATGTTGCCGGCATAGCTGAACGCCGTGACGTTGAGCCCGATGCCGTCGATGACGATGCTGATCGGCACGTAGTGCACGAGTCGCGCACCGGCCAGGTAGAGCGGCACGTCCGGGCCGCGCACGTTGGACACGACCAGGCCGATGCGCGGTACCTGGACGTAGCGGATCAGCGGATCGGCGATCAGACTCGGCATGGTCTCGAGCAGGTCACGCGCGATCTCCCGGCCGACGGCGTCCGTCATGCGCTTGGACTTCTCCGCCGACTCGACGACCGCGCGCAGTCGCTCGATGCCGTCCTCGATTTCGCTGTGGATCGGCATCACGGTGAAGCCGACCTGGTTGCCGGGATCGCCGCCTTTGTCGGCGCCGCGCAGCGACATCGGCACCATCGCGATCATGGACGTCTCCGGCAGTTCGTTCTTTTCCGACAGGTATGCGCGCAGCGCCCCGCCGACGATGCAGAGGAACTGGTCGTTGATCGTGGCGCGCGGGACCTGCTGCTTGATCTTCCGGAACTCGCTCAACGGGAACGAGATGGCCTCGAACACGCGGTGCGCCGAGACGTCGCCGCTGAAGCGGGTCTGCGGCGGCATGCGCGGCAGCAACGAGCTCATGTCGCCCGACAGCAGCGATCGCACGCTGGTCAGGAACCCGCCCTCGCCCTCGCGACGGAACTTCGTGAGCGCCTCGGCTCCGAGCGACGCGACCTTGCGCGCCGTACCGAGCGAAAACTTCGCCATCGTCGGCACTCGCCGCACGTTGTGCACGAGCGCACGCGAGTAGAGCTCGACCAGCGTCGGCTCGCGGTCGGCGTGGAAGATGCCCGCGGCGTTGCGTTCCTCCAGGTCGAGATCGACCGTTTCGGGTGACAGCGAGTGCAGCGCCTTCATGAGCTCCGTGCCGGACTCGCCGTCGATGATCGAATGGTGGAGCTTGGTGTACAGCGCGAAGCTGCCCGGCGGCACGCCGTGCACGTTGTGCAGCCCCTCGATGATGTACGCCTCCCACAACGGCTTGCTGCGATCGAGCGGGCGCGAGTGCAGGCGCGCCACCTGGATGCAGAGCTGGCGCCAGTCGCCCGGGTGCGGCAACGCGATGTGCCGGACGTGGAACTCGACGTCGATGGTGGGCGACTCGATCCAGTACGGCCGGTCGAGCGAGAGCGGCAGCGACACGAGCCGCCTGCGGAACTGGGGAAACTGCGCGACGCGCGAGGCGAAGAAGCGCAGCACGTCCTTGAACCGCACGCCGCCGCCGGGCGCCGTCGACGGGTCGTAGATCGAGAGCGAGGCGACGTGCATGAAATTGTTCCCGCGCTCGAACTGCAGGAACATCGAATCTGCGCCGGAAAGCTGCTTCATTGCTCGAACCTCGGGTCGTCCGTGCGGCGCGGGTCGGGTCGGCGCGCCGGGTCGACAATGATACCGAGGGCGGGCGGCCCGGACGCGGGCTATTTGCCGATGCAGAAGCTCGAGAAGATCCGGCCGAGCAGGTCGTCGCTCGAGACCTCGCCGGTGATCTCTCCCAAGGCCTGGTGGGCGTCCCGCAGTTCCTGGGCGACGAGTTCGCCGGCGTGCCGCTCGACCAGGAGCCGATGGGCCGTTTCGACGTGGGCGCGGGCCCGGCGCAGCGCGTCGATGTGGCGAGTCCGGGCGGAGAGCGCCCCCTCCGACGACGGGTGGAAGCCGATGCAGTCCTTGAGGTGCTGGCGCAAGCCCTCGAGCCCCGCCCCGCTCGAGGCGCAGACGTACACCCGCGCCGGCGCGCCTGTGCCCGGCTCGACCCGTGGCGTCTCGCCGCTGCGGTCGATTTTGTTGAACACCAGCGTCCGCGGCACGTCCGGGGAAAGCGCGGCGAGGTCGGCCTCGATCCCGCGGATCGCCTCGTCGTCGGAGGCGTCCACCACGAACAGCACCCGGTCGGCGCGGGAGATCTCGGCCTGCGCCCGGCGGATGCCCTCGACTTCGATTTCATCCGCCGAGGCGCGCAGCCCCGCGGTGTCGAGCACGTGCAGCGGCAGGCCGTCGATGGCGATCCGTTCGCGCAGCACGTCGCGCGTCGTACCGGGGGTGGCCGTGACGATCGCGGCTTCGTAGCCGGCCAGCCGGTTCAGCAGGCTCGACTTGCCGGCGTTCGGGCGCCCGGCGATCACGACCGTCAGCCCGTCGCGGAGCAGCGCACCCTGCCGCGCCGTCTCGGCCAGCTCGCCGAAGCGGTCACGCAGGTCGTCCATGCGCGCCGCTAGCGCGCGATCGGCCAGGAAGTCGATCTCCTCCTCCGGGAAGTCGATCGCGGCCTCGATCCACATTCTCGTTTCGAGCACCCGCTCCGCCAGCTCCTGCACGCGCGCCGAGAACTCGCCCTGCAGCGAGCGCAGCGCGGCACGGGCCGCCTGCGCCGAGCCGCTGTCGATCAAGTCCGCGATGGCTTCGGCCTGGGCCAGGTCGAGCTTGTCGTTCAGGAACGCGCGCTGCGTGAATTCACCGGCCGTCGCGAATCGCGCGCCGAGCCCGAGCACCCGCTGCAGCAGCAGGTCCATGACGACCGGGCCTCCGTGTCCGTGGAGTTCCAGCACGTCCTCGCCGGTGAACGAGTGCGGTCGCGGGAAGTAGAGCGCGAGTCCCTGGTCGATCGGTTGGCCCTGCTCGTCCGTGAATGTGTGCAGCTCGGCGCGGCGCGCCTGCGGCACGCGACCGAGCAAGGCCTCGGCAATCGACGGCGCGCCCGGGCCGGAGACGCGTACCACGCCGATGCCGCCGCGGCCGGGCGCGGTGGAGACGGCAGCGATCGTGTCGGTGCGTGACGTCGTCATCCGGAAGTCAGCCCTCAGCCGGCCTGACGATCGGCCTCTCCCGCGCGCGGGGAGGCCGGAGGTCACTCGGCCGGTCGGCTCCCGCGCTTCTTCGCCTCGGCCTCGACCACGCGGTTGATGTTCCACTGCTGTGCGATCGAGAGCAGCGTGTTGGTGAGCCAGTAGAGCACGAGCCCCGCCGGGAACCACGCCATCATCACCGTCATGACGATCGGCATCAGCGCGAAGATCTTGGCCTGCATGGGGTCCGGCGGCGCCGGGTTCAGCTTGAACTGCCCGAACATGGCCACGCCCATCAGGATCGGCAGCACGAAGAACGGGTCCTTGGACGAGAGGTCCTGGATCCAGCCCATGAACGGGGCCTGGCGCATCTCGACGCTCTCGAGCAGCACCCAGTAGAACGCGAGGAACACCGGGATCTGCACCAGGATCGGCAGGCAGCCCGCGACCGGGTTGATCTTCTCGCGCTTGTACAGCTCCATCATCTGCTTCGCGAGCTGTTCGCGATCGTCCTTGTAGCGCTCCTGGATGCTCTTGATGCGCGGCGCGATCGTGCGCATCTTGGCCATCGAGCGACCGCTGGTCTCGGTCAGCTTGTAGAACAGCAGCTTGAGCAGGACCGTCACGACGATGATCGCGACGCCCCAGTTCTGCACGAACCGGTGCACCTGCCGCAGCAGCCAGAACAGCGGCTCGGCGAGGATCGTGAGCTTGCCGTAGTCGACGGTGCGCTCGAGCTTCGGACCGAGCGTGCGCAACTGGTCCTGCAGCTTCGGGCCGACGAACAGCTTCTCGGTGAAGCGCGCGCTGGCGCCGGCGGGCACGCTCTTGAGCGGGCCACGGTAGCTCACCACCGAATGGTCCTGCTCTTTCTGCAGGGCGAAGTCGTAGGACTCGCTCTTCGGCGGCACGGCGGCCGTGACGAAGTGGTGCTGCATCTCGGCCATCCAGCCGTCCGCGATCGACGTGCGCAACGAGGCGTCGTCGTCGTCTTCGACGTCGAGCTTGCGGTACTTGCGGCCGTCGTAGATCGCCGGGCCGCGGAACGAGTAGCTCTCGACGTCGAACATCGAGCGCTCCTGCGGATAGACGTGCCGCACGAACTGCAGGTACGACGCGCCCTTCCACTCCGCGGTCGAGGCATTCTGCACGTCGTAGACGAGTTCGAAGTCGTAGCGGCCCGGGCGGAAGACATAGGTCTTCATGACCGTGAGGCCCTGGCCGTCCGTCCACGTGAGCGGCACCCGCACTTCCTGCTCGCCCTGCGACAGACGGTATTCGGTGCGCGGGCTCGTGTACGTCGCGAGGTGTGTGGGCTCGGCGCGCCCGTCGGCGGCGCGCAGCCCGCCACGCACGATTCCGAAGCGGGATTCCTCGGTCGTGAGCAGGCGTACGGCCGGGCTGCCCGGCTTCTTGTCGACCGGATACCGGACGAGGTCGGCGCGCAGCAGGTCGCCGCCCTGCAGGCTGATGTCGATGTCGAGCACGTCGGTCACGACGCGGACCTTCGGCGCCGTGGTCGCAGCAGCCGCAGCGACGGCGGGCGCAGTGCCCGAATCCGTGGCGGCCGGTGGCGGCGGCGGCGGATCGGGCGACGGCAGGGCGGGCAGCGTGGTCTCGGCAGGTGTCGAACCCGTGGCCGGTGCTTGGGGAGTCTGCGCAGTCGTCGCCGCAGGCGGTGCAGCCGCCTGGCCGTAATCGCGATCCCACTGGATGATGTTCATCCAGACGAGCAGCGCGAGGGCGATCCACAGGTAAATGCGCGGGTTGTCCATGGCTCGGTCGTGCTTGCTTCAGTTCGTTGTTGCGGGCGTGGACGATCCGCGCGCGTCGTCAGGCACGGGGTCGTAACCGCCGGGATTCCAGGGATGGCAGCGGCCGATCCGGCGTGCCGCGAGCCACGAGCCGCGCAGCGCACCGTGGCGTCGGATCGCTTCCAGCGCGTAGCAGGAGCAGGTCGGGTAAAAACGGCAGTTCGGTCCGAGCAGCGGGCTCACGAACCACCGGTACACGTTGATCAGGCCGATCAGGAGCGCGCGCATCGTCGCACGATCCTATCCCAGTGGGCCGCGAGACTCGCGCGGATCTCGTCGTTGGTCGAGTGGGCGGCGGCAGCGCGTGCGTTGACGACGACGTCCACCGGCGGCAGGTCCTGCTGGCGGTGCCGGAACGATTCGCGCACGAGACGCTTCAGTCGATTGCGTCGGACGGCGTTGCCGGCAGACTTCACGCCCACTGCGAGTCCCAGTCGCGCACGTCCGGTGTCGTTGCGACGAGTGATCACGAGGAACATCGCATCGGAAGCGCGCTCGCCCTGACGGTGGACGCCGTCGAACTGCGGCTTGTCGGTCAGTCGGCTCGCGCGCGGAAAGCGGCGCAAGCCGGACGACGTGCGGTCGGTCAGGATCGTGCGAACGATCAGACCGCGAGGCGCTTGCGGCCCTTGGCGCGGCGACGGCTCAGGACGAGACGACCACCCTTGGTCGCCATGCGCGCGCGGAAACCGTGGACGCGCTTGCGGTGCAGGTTGCTGGGTTGAAAGGGGCGCTTCATGTTCGAGTCCGCCGTGCGATGTTCTGGGCGATAAAACGAGACCAGAAACAACAACATGCACTGGTCGTCAAAGGGGGCGAAAGGATACGCACCGACCTGCGGGGAGTCAACCGAAACCAGAGATATCCACAGGCGAGGGGCCGGTATACACTCCCCGCCCCTTTCCCGTTCGTCACCCCCCGAGAGCCCGTCGCAGGTCCGCCGGTCGTGGAGATTTCGCTCTGGCATCAGTGCCTCCGTCGCCTGGAGGCGGAACTCCCGGAACAGGCGTTCAACACCTGGATTCGGCCCTTGCAGGCCGTCGAGGACGGCAGCCGGCTGCGGCTGCTCGCCCCGAATCGCTACGTCGTCGACTGGGTGAACCAGAACTGCGCGGCCAGGATCGGCGAACTCGTGGACGAGATCGTGCCCGCCCCGGCGCCGCAGGTGGTCGTGGAAATCGGCTCGCGTCGCCTCCCCGCGCCCACGCCGGCGCCCGTGATGGATGGCATCGCCCTCCCCTCGCAGGCCCGCAGTTTCGCTCGCCCTGGCTTGCCCGCTGCGGCCGTGTCCGTCGACGCAACCGCGCAGCCACGTCGTCCGGCGCCCGAACCGCTGCCGCCGTTCGGCGGCCGGCTGAACCCGGATTTCACGTTTGCCAATTTCGTCGAAGGCAAGAGCAACCAGCTCGCGCGGGCCGCGGCCGTGCAGGTCGCCGAGAATCCGGGCCGTGCGTACAACCCGCTGTTCATCTACGGCGGCGTCGGGCTCGGCAAGACGCACCTCATGCACGCGATCGGCAACCAGGTCCGCGCGAAGAACCGCGACGCGAAGGTCGCGTACGTGCACTCGGAGCGGTTCGTCGGCGACATGGTGCGCGCGCTCCAGCACAACACGATCAACGAGTTCAAGCAGGCGTACCGCACGCTCGACGCGCTGCTGATCGACGACATCCAGTTCTTCGCCGGCAAGGAACGTTCGCAGGAAGAGTTCTTCCACACCTTCAACGCGCTGCTCGAGGGACAGCAGCAGGTCATCCTGACCTGCGATCGCTACCCGAAGGAAGTCGAAGGCCTCGAGGAGCGACTGAAGTCGCGCTTCGGCTGGGGGCTCACGGTCGCGATCGAGCCGCCCGAGCTCGAGACCTGCGTCGCGATCCTGATGAGCAAGGCCTCGCAGGGCGGCGTCGAATTGCCCGAGGAAGTCGCGTTCTTCGTCGCCAAGCGCATCCGCTCGAACGTGCGCGAACTCGAGGGCGCGATGCGACGCGTGATCGCGAACTCGCAGTTCACGGGACGGCCGATCACGCTGGATTTCGCGAAGGAAGCGCTGAAGGACCTGCTCGCACTGCAGGAGCGCCTGGTCACGATCGAGAACATCCAGAAAACGGTGGCCGAGTACTACAAGATCCGCGTCGCCGACCTGCTCTCGCGGCGCCGCAGTCGTTCGATCACGCGGCCGCGGCAGATGGCGATGGCGCTCGCGAAGGAACTCACGAATCACAGCCTGCCGGAGATCGGCGACGCGTTCGGCGGGCGCGACCACACCACGGTGCTGCACGCATGCCGCGTCGTGAAGGAGCTGCGCGATTCGCAGCAGCGTCTGAACGAGGACTACTCGAACCTGTTGAGAACCCTTGCGGGTTGATGGGAAGAAGCTGTGGATGAAAATGTGGACGCAGTGCTCCACATTTCGTGCACAGGCTTCGGACAGGCGCCACAGACTTTCACAGTCACGTAGCGGGCACCGCAAGCATCCGTCGCCACTGGGGAATCTGAGGTTTTGCACAGACTGGGCCTGTGCTAAAAGTCATAACAACAGAACTCTTATATAAAGATCTCGAGATTAAGAAGATGAAGATCATCGCGAAGCGCGAAGCGATTCTGAGTCCGCTGCAGGCCGTCATCGGTGTCGTCGAGCGCAAGCAGACGATGCCGATCCTCGCGAACATCCTGTTGTCGGCGAAGGGAGGCAAGCTTTCGATCACGGCAACGGATCTCGAGGTGGAACTGGTCGCGACATCCGACGTCGACGTCCAGCGCGGCGGCGAGATCACGGTGCCGGGACGCAAGCTTCTCGACATCTGCCGGGCGCTGCCGGAAGGAGCGGAGATCACGCTGACGCTCGAGGGCGAGCGCATGCTGGTGCGCGCGCGCAAGAGCCGGTTCACGCTGTCGACCCTGCCCGCGGCGGAGTTTCCGACGGTCGAGGAGATCAACGCGGAGCAGACGCTCGAGCTGCCGCAGAAGGATTTCCGTCGACTGCTCGAAAAGACCCACTTCTCGATGGCGCAACAGGACGTCCGGTACTACCTCAACGGCCTTCTGCTGGAAACGTCGGCTAAATTGCTCCGAGCAGTCGCAACTGACGGCCATCGTCTCGCATTGTGCGAGATCGATCTCCCGCAGGGCGGCAAACCGGGGCAACAGGTCATCGTGCCGCGCAAAGGCGTGCTGGAGTTGCAGCGGATCCTTGGCAACGAAGATCAGAATCTGGCGGTCTCGATCGGATCGAATCATCTTCGCGTCCAGATCGGCGAAATTCGTTTCACTTCGAAGCTTATAGACGGCAGGTTCCCCGAATACGGGCGGGTGATCCCCAATAATCCTCCGCGCGTGATCGGTGCGGTGCGCGATGACCTGCGGCAGGCGCTGCAAAGGGCGGCGATCCTCTCCAACGAGAAGTATCGGGGCATTCGCTTCGCCCTGAAGCCGAACGCGCTCGTGATCCAGGCGCACAATCCCGAGCAGGAAGAGGCCGAGGAAGAGGTCGAGGTCAGCTACGAGGGTGAGGAACTCGAAATTGGCTTCAACGTCAATTACCTGCTGGACGCCCTGGCCGCCGTGGACGGTGCCGAGGTGCAGGTCGGATTGACCGATGGCAACAGCAGTTGCCTGATCCGATCCGCCCAGGACGGGTCGGCGCGCTATGTCGTGATGCCGATGCGGCTGTGATGTCTCCGCCTCTCCGGAAGGGAGAGGTGCCGGCGGCGGGTCCGGTCACGTGGATGTTTCACGTGGAACAGCGCCAGTGACGCTACGTGCACGGGGTACGGCCCACACCCTCCACCCATGAGTCTTCGGCATTTTGAGGTCCGCGACTTCCGATGCATCGCATCCGCGGAGCTTGAGTTCGATGGCCGCTGCAACCTGATCAGTGGACCCAACGCGTCGGGCAAGACCAGCCTGCTCGAGGCGGTTTTTTTCCTCGGGCGCGGGCGCTCATTTCGAACTCCGCGTAACGAAACGCTGATTCGGAAGGGCGCGCGGGAGCTTCTGGTGGCCGGACGTCTGAGCCTGACAACGGGCGGCGGTCGGCCTGTGGGCATTCGTTATGGCAGAGATGGATTCGAGGCGCGGGCGGGCGGGCATCGCATTGGAGGCCTCGCTGAGCTGGCCACCGTGCTGCCGGTTCAAGCGATCGATCCTGAAGTCCACCGGTTGGTCGAGGAAGGACCCCAGGAGCGGCGCCGCTTTCTGGACTGGGGCGTGTTCCACGTGGAACCAGGCTTCGTCGACCGGTGGCGTCGCTATCAACGGGCCCTGAGGCAGCGCAACGCGGCGCTCAAAGCCGGCTCGACGGACGCCGAGGTACGCGCGTGGGATCCGGAGCTGATCGAGGCCGGGCAGGCGCTGGCCGCGTCCCGGCGCGACTACTTCGAGTCCCTGCAGCCAGCGGTCGCGGCGACCGGCGAGCGACTGCTTGGAGTCCCCGTAACGTTGTCGCTGAGCGACGGCTGGGCCCACGGGGTGAACTTGGCCACGGCCGTCGAGGAGGCCTGGCCCCGTGACCGGGAACGGGGCATCACGCACGCGGGGCCGCACCGGGCCGACCTCGGGATACGCGTCGGGGCCGATCTGCCCCGGCACCACGTCTCGCGCGGGCAGCAGAAACTGACCGCGGCAGCGATGCTCCTCGGACAGCTCCAGTGCGACGCGTCGCTCGGCAGTCCTACATCGGCGCTACTTGTGGATGATCCTGCGGCGGAGCTCGACGCAAGCAACCTGGAGCGGCTCGTTTCCCTGATCGTCGAGCTGCCCGCGCAGCTCTTCGTGACCGCCCTGGACCCGTTCGTGACGGCCTTCGAAAGCCTCCCGACGGCACAAAGGTTCCACGTGGAACACGGCAAATTCACCCGTCTGATATAATCCCGCGTCCCCTCAAACCTGGAATCCCATGAGTTCTGCGGACGTCTACGACTCCAGCAAAATCAAAGTCTTAAAAGGCCTTGACGCGGTCCGCAAACGCCCCGGGATGTACATCGGCGACACCGATGACGGCACCGGCCTGCACCACATGGTGTTCGAGGTGCTGGACAACTCGATCGACGAAGCGCTGGCCGGGTTCTGCACCGACATCGTCGTCACGATCCACGCCGACCAGTCCGTGACCGTCTCGGACAACGGCCGTGGAATTCCTGTGGATATCCATCCGGAGGAGGGCCGTTCGGCGGCGGAGGTGATTCTCACTGTCCTACACGCCGGTGGGAAATTCGACGACGCCTCGTACAAGGTCTCCGGCGGCCTCCACGGCGTCGGCGTGTCCGTCGTGAACGCACTGTCCGAGACGCTGCACCTGACGATCCACCGCGATGGCAAACGCTATGAGCAGGAGTATCGGCTCGGCGATCCGGTGGCACCGCTGGCCGTCGCCGGCACGAGCGACCAGCGCGGCACGACCATTCGCTTCAAGCCCAGCGACCAGATCTTCACGAACATCGAGTTCGAGTACGAGATCCTGCAGAAACGGTTGCGGGAATTGTCGTTCCTCAACTCCGGCGTCCGGATCGAGCTGATCGACGAGCGCGACGACCGACGGGAAGGTTTCCATCACGAAGGCGGCATCCGCGAGTTCGTGCGGTACCTCAATCGAAGCAAAACTTCGATTCACGAATCAATTTTCTGGTTCAGGGTCGACCGCGACGGCGTCGGGGTCGAGATCGCGCTGCAGTGGAACGATTCGTACGCCGAGACGGTGTACTGCTTCACGAACAACATTCCACAGAAGGACGGCGGCACGCACCTGGCCGGCTTCCGCGGCGCGCTGACTCGCACGCTCAACGACTACATCGAACGAGAGCTCGCGAACAAGAAGGACAAGGTGCCGACGACCGGCGACGACGCGCGCGAGGGCCTCACGGCCGTCTTGTCCGTGAAACTGGCCGACCCGAAGTTCTCGTCGCAGACCAAGGACAAGCTCGTCTCGTCGGAAGTGAAGGCCGTCGTCGAGTCGGTCGCGAGCGAGAAGCTCGGCGAGTTCCTGCTCGAGAACCCGGCGCAGGCGAAGGGCATCGTCAACAAGATCATCGACGCGGCGCGTGCACGCGAGGCGGCACGCAAGGCGCGCGAACTCACGCGGCGCAAGGGCGCGCTCGACATCGCCGGGCTGCCCGGCAAGCTCGCCGATTGCCAGGAGAAGGACCCGGCCCTGTCCGAGCTCTTCATCGTCGAGGGCGACTCCGCAGGCGGGTCCGCCAAGCAGGGCCGGGACCGTCGCACCCAGGCCATCCTGCCGCTGAAGGGCAAGATCCTGAACGTAGAGCGGGCGCGCTTCGACAAGATGCTGTCGTCGGCCGAGGTGGGCACGCTGATCACGGCACTCGGCTGCGGCATCGGCAAGGACGAGCTCGACCTCACCAAGCTGCGCTATCACAGGATCTTGATAATGACGGACGCGGACGTGGATGGGAGCCACATTCGTACGCTTTTGTTAACTTTCTTCTACAGGCAGATCCCCGAGCTGATCGAGCGCGGGCACGTCTATATCGCGCAGCCTCCGCTGTACAAGGTCAAGAAGGGCAAGACCGAGACCTATGTGAAGGACGACGTCGAGCTCAACCAGATGCTGCTCAGGTCCGCGCTCGAAGGCGCGCAGCTGCTGGTCAACGCGCATGCGGAGCCAATGGCGCCGCCCGCGCTCGAGGCGCTCGCGCGCAAGTACCTGGACTTCCAGAACGTCGTCCGCCGTTCGCCGCGGCGGTACGACCTGCACGTGCTCGAGCAGATGCTGCACCTCCCGGAGATCGCGCCGGCCGACCGCGAGGACTCCGACAAGCTGCTCACTTGGGGGGCCCAGCTCCAGGCCATGCTCAACGCGGTCCCGGTCGCGGGGCGGCACTACACCGTGACGCTGCAACCGGGCACGCCGGCGCATCTGGTGGTCACCCGGGTCGAGCACGGCCTCGCCGTCGAGAAGCACCTGCATCGCGAGTTCTTCAATTCGAACGAGTACCGCCGCATCGCGGACCTGGCGCGCACCCTCGTCGGCCTGTTCGGTCCCGGCGCGACGATCCGCCGCGGCGAGAACAAGCAGGAAGTCGCGACGTTCCGCGACGCGATCAACTGGTTGCTCGACGAAGCGCGCCGCGGCCAGACGATCCAGCGCTACAAGGGCCTCGGCGAGATGAACCCGAACCAGCTCTGGGACACGACCATCAACCCCGAGACGCGCCGGCTGGTGCAGGTCCGCATCGAGGACGCGCACGCGGCGAACGAGCTGTTCTCGACGCTGATGGGCGACGAGGTCGAGCCGCGGCGCGAGTTCATCGAGCGCAACGCGCTGCTGGTGTCGAACCTGGACGTGTGACCGGTGCCACCGGCGGCGTTGGTCACGCCGCCCGCATTCGACCAGCCCACGACCCGCTTCCCGCCGTTATCCTGCATCCGCCGCCGAAGGAAAGCCGGATGATGTTGCGCGCACCGCGATCAGGGAATGGAGCAAGAGCATGGACGCATACATGGTGGGCTACCTGGTGGGTAGCCTGGCAAAGGGCTCGATCAATCGCAAACTCGCCACGGCGCTGACGAAGCTCGCTCCGCCGGAGCTCACGCTGCGGGAAATCCCGATCGGGGAACTGCCGCTCTACAGCTACGACTACGACAGCGACTACCCGGACGTCGCGCGCCGCTTCAAGCAGGCGATTG
>DASSJN010000175.1:0-6929 GCA_035691185.1 Steroidobacteraceae bacterium | reverse complement strand
GGTGCCGCCGGCACCGAGGCGCTCGTCGGCCTCCTGCCTGCGGGCACGGAAGCGCCGGTCGAGAATCGCGATGAAGCCGCCGATCATCATGACCAGGCAGCCGAACCAGATGAAACGCACCATCGGCTTGTACTGCAGGCGCATGCTCCACTTGCCCGCGCCGAGGTCCTCGCCCATGGCGACGAACAGGTCGCGGTTCCAGTCGACCTCGATGCCCGCCTCGGTCATCGGCATGGTGCGCACCCGGTAGACGCGCTTCTGCGGCTCGAGGTCCGCGACCAGTTCACCGTCCTTCGTGATGCGGAAGTGCGCCTGGACGGCGTCGTAGTTCGGGCCCTGCACCTGCTTCGTGCTGTCGAAGTGGAACGTGTAGCCCTGCATCTCGACCGACTCGCCGGGCTGCAGCGCGTAGTCCTTCTCGATACGGTAGCTCTGCGTGATCGTGACTCCGATCGCGAACATGCCGACGCCGATGTGGGCGACGGTCATGCCGAGCACGCCGCGCGAGAGCGACTGCCGCCGGCGCAGGCGCTGGAACGGCTCGTAGAGCGACGAGAGGATCACCCACAGGCCCGCCGCCAGGCCGACCGAGGCCATCGGGTGGAAGCCGCCGTAGGCGAAGATCGGGATCAGTACGCCGAGCACGGCCGCGGCGCCGAGCATGACCAGCAACGGCACCTTCTTTTCCTCGATCTTGCCGTGCTTCCAGAGCGAGTGCATGCCGACCGCGAGCAGCAGCAGCAGCGGCAGCGTCGGGATCAGGAACACGACGTTGAAGTACGGCGGGCCGACCGAGATCTTGCCCATGTTCAGCGCGTCGAGGAACAGCGGATACAGCGTGCCGATCAGGATCAGCAGCGCCGCCACCAGCAGCAGCACGTTGTTGAACAGCAGGAACGACTCGCGCGAGACGACGTCGAAGCCGCCCCTGGTGCGCAGCATCGGGCCGCGCCAGGCGAACAGCGCCAGCGAGCCGCCGACGCACAAGCCGAGGAACGCGAGGATGAACAGTCCGCGACTGGGGTCGCTCGCGAACGCGTGCACCGAGACCAGCACGCCCGAGCGCACGAGGAACGTGCCGAGCAGGCTCAGCGAGAACGCGATGATCGCGAGCAGCAGCGTCCAGCTCTTGAACAGGCCGCGCTTCTCGGTGACCGCCAGCGAATGGATCAGCGCGGTGCCGACCAGCCACGGCATGAACGACGCGTTCTCGACCGGGTCCCAGAACCACCAGCCGCCCCAGCCGAGCTCGTAGTAGGCCCACCAGCTGCCGAGCGCGATGCCGCCCGTCAGCAGCATCCAGGCGACCGTGGTCCAGGGCCGCGTCCAGCGCGCCCACTTCTCGTCGAGCTTGCCTTCCAGCAGCGCCGCGACCGCGAACGCGAAGGCCACCGAGAAGCCGACATAGCCGAGGTACAGCATCGGCGGATGGATCGCGAGGGCCGGGTCCTGCAACAGCGGGTTCAGGTCCTGGCCGTCCATCGCGCCCGGGATCAGCCGCTCGAACGGATTGGAGGTGAACAGGATGAACGCCTGGAAGCCGACGCTGACGAAGCCGAGCACGCCGAGCACGCGGGCGGCGAAGGTCTGCGGCAGGTTGCGGCTGAAGAACGCGACCGCGATGGACCAGCTCGACAGCGCGAGCGCCCAGAGCAGCAGCGAGCCTTCGTGCGCGCCCCACACGGCGGTGAAGCGATAGAACGCCGGCAGGGCCGAGTTCGAGTTGTTCGCGACGTAGAGCACCGAGAAGTCGTTCACGTAGAACGCCCACGCGAGCACCGCGAACGACAGCGCGACGAACACCCATTGGCCGGCGGCGGCGGGACGCACGGCGTCCATCCAGCGGCGGTTGCCGAGCTGGGGCCCGACCAGGCCGAAGAGGGCCTGCGCCGTCGACAGCAGCAGGGCCAGCACGAGTGCGAATAAACCCAGTTCTACGACCATGCGTCGGGTGCTCCGAGTCGGGCGTCAGCCAGTCAGTCGATGAATCGATCGCGGGATCAGGTGCCGGGCGATCCCGCGGCGTTGTTCTGCGGCATGTTGTTGGCCGCGTCCATGTGCGGCTTCAGGCTCTCCTTGACCTCGGGCGGCATGTAGTTCTCGTCGTGCTTGGCGAGCACTTCCTCGGCCACGAACCGGCCGTTGTCGAGCTTGCCGCGCGCGATGATGCCCTGCCCCTCGCGGAACAGGTCCGGCAGGATGCCGGTATAGCTGACCGGGACTTCCTTCTGGAAGTCGGTCAGCACGAACGTGACTTCGAGGCTGCCCGCCTCGCGCTTCACGCTGTTGTTCTGCACCAGCCCGCCGACGCGGAACGTGCGGGTGGTCGGCGCCTCGCCGGCGCTGATCTGCGTCGGGCTGTAGTAATACAGCAGGTTCTGGTTGAACGCCTTGAGGGCGAACGTCGTGGCGATTCCCACGCCGGCCAGGATGGCGACGACCGTCACCATGCGCTTCTGTCGCGGTGTCATGAACGATTCTCCGAGGCAAGTTCGTTCCGCCGGCGGGCGGCGGTCTGGGCGTCCGTTTCGCTGCGTCGGGCCGACCACCAGTTCCACACGAGGACCAGGGCGGTCAGGCCATAGGCGGGCCACACGAATTCCGCGTAACCCCCCATCTCGAGAAACTTTTGCAGGTCCATGATCTTACGCCGCTTCCTCTAGCCATTTCGCGTTGCGTTCGCGGCGGAGGATCTCGCCGCGCAGGCGCCGCGAGATCGCCCAGCCGAAATAGAGCTGGAAACCGACCATCATGATGAACAGCGGGACCAGCATCGCGAGCTGGATCGAGGGCTTGTCGAGCTTGGTCACGCTGGCCGGCTGGTGCAGCGTCGTCCACCACTCGACCGAATAGTGAATGATCGGGACGTTGATGACGCCGACCAGGGCGAGGACGGCGCTGGCCCGGTCCGCACGCTGCGGGTCGTCGAACGAGGCGCGCAGGGCCATGTAGCCGAGGTACAGGAACAGCAGCAGCAGCTCCGAGGTGAGCCGGGCATCCCAGACCCACCAGGTGCCCCACATCGGCTTGCCCCAGATCGAGCCGGTCGCCAGGGCCAGGAACGTGAACGACGCGCCGATCGGTGCGCAGGCCGCCGCGGCGCCGTGCGCCAGCTTGATGCGCCAGACGAGCCCGACGCCGGCCGCCACGGCCATGACGACGTACGTGAACATGGACATCCAGGCGCTCGGCGCGTGGACATACAGGATCCGGAAGCCGTCGCCCTGCTGGTAGTCCGCCGGCGCCTTGTACAGGCCCCACCAGGTCGCCAGCAGGATCAGCGCCAGCGCCGTCCAGCCGAACCAGGGCGCCAGCCGCCCCAGGATGCGGTACGCATGGGGAGGCGATGCGAGCTTATGGAACCAGGTCCACGACATGTTGTTCCTCTTGACCCTTCGACGTTCGTTGCGTTCAGTGTTTGCGTTAAATACGTGTCAGTTCTCGACGCTGATGCGAATTGCCGCAGACATCGCGATCGGCCCCAGGCTCAGCGCCATGAAGAATATGGCCGCCAGCAGCTGCAACGGCCCGGCCGGGGAGTCGCCGTCCATCTGCATCTGGACCGCCCGGGCGCCGAAGATGAGCATCGGCATGGCGAGCGGCAGCACCAGCAGGGAAAGCAGCACGCTGCCGCGACGGACGCCGACGGTCAGCGCAGCGCCGATACCGCCCAGGACGCTCAGCGTGCCGGTGCCGAGCAGCAGCGACAGCATCAGCACACCCCAGACGCTCGTCGGCAGGCCCAGGCCGGTGCCGACGATGGGCGACATGATGACGAGTGGCAGCCCGGTCAGCACCCAATGTGCCGCCACTTTGGCAAGCAATATCCACCCCAGCGGCTGGCCGGACAGGACCCACTGCTCCATCGTTCCGTCTTCGACGTCCGCGCGGAACAGCGCTTCCAGCGCCAGCAGCGACGACAGCAAGGCCGCGACCCAGACCACGCCGCCGCCGATCTGGCGCAGTTGCGACAGGTCGGGCGTCGTCGCCAGCGGAAACATCGTCGTCACGACGACATAGAAGATCAGTGGCTGCGCGACCTCGTCCCAGCGCCGCCAGGCGAGGGTCACGTCGCGGACGAAGACGAGCTTGGCCGCCTCGGTGGTCGGTGTGCGCTTCACGGTTCCAGCTCCAGGCGCCTGAGGCACGACGCGTCGTCCAGCAGCCGCTGGTGCGCGGCGGCGATCGCGAGCCCGCCGTTCTGCACGTGGTCGACCACCAGCGTCTCGACGAGCTGGATACCCGCCATGTCGAGGTTCGTCACGGGTTCGTCGAGGATCCACAGCGCGGCGTCGGCGAGCAGCAGCCTCGCGAGCGCGAGCCGGCGCTTCTGTCCGGCCGAGAGGCTGCGTGCCGGCAGGTCGCCGCGCGACAGGATGCCGACGCGGTCGAGCGTCGCGTCGATGTCGGACGCCGTGAGCGACTGGCGCAGGCCGGCGAGGAACTTGAGGTTCTCGCGCGCAGTGAGGTCGGACTTGAGCGAATTGAGGTGACCGAGGTAACCCAGGTCGGCGTTGAATTCGTCGCGGCTGCCGCGCACCGGCTTGCCGCGCCAGTGCACTTCGCCGGTTTCGGCCGGAAGCAGCCCGCAGATCACCCGCAGCAGGGTCGTCTTGCCGACGCCGTTCGGGCCCGTGATCTTCAGGAACTCACCAGCGCGGACACTGAAGGACACGTCGCGCAGGATATGCCGGTCACCCCGCCACGCATTGATTCCGCGGGCCTCGAACAAGGCCCCGTCGAATGACATCCCGCCTCCGCGCGATTCGCTCTGTGTCTGGCCGCCCTGCACCCGTCGGGTGGGCGGCGGATTGGGCGCGAAGTCTAGCAAAAGAGACTCATTCCAAAGTCGGGACTTGCCGCAGTCAACCTGCGGGTTGGAGACGAATCAGGTCGGTGCCCTCCTCGACCCGCTGTCCCGTCCGCACCTTGATCTCGACGACTTTGGCCCGCCACGGCGCCGTGAGCGAGTGTTCCATCTTCATTGCCTCGAGCACCAGCAGCACGGCGCCCTGCTCCACCACCTCGTCCGCGCGCACCCGCACGTCCAGCACGTGTCCCGGCATCGGTGCGCGAAAGTGCCCCTCGTGTTCCGCGGAGACACGATGCTCCGCCCCGGTGTCCTCGACGAAGTCGTAGCGCACGCACTGGCGTCGCACCACGACGCGGTCGTGGTCGGTCTCCACTCGGGCCGTCACGGGATGACCGTCGATGAAACCTTCGACGCCGCCGTCCGGTGTGCGATGCGTCGCGACGCGATGCCGCCGGCCGCCCATGTCCACCGTCACGCCGTCGCGGCCGCGCTCGAACGCGAGCCAGTGTCGTTGCGGCCCCTGGTCGACCAGCGCTGCGGGCGCGTGCGTCGGATCGAAGCGCAGCGCGACGCGCACGCTCGGTGCGCCGTTGATCCGGAACCCCGTCGCCGCCTCCCACGGGCTCGCCGCGGTGAGCGGCTGGCCGGTCGCGTCGCCGGGCAACGCGCGCAGCCGCGCGGCGGCGGCCACGAGCCACGCCTCGGTGAGTTCCTGCGGCGCGACGCCCGCGGCGAGCGCGGGGTCCGACTCGAGCAGGCGCGTGCTGACGTCGCCGTTGCGCACGGCCCGCGCGCCCAGGATCTGCCACAGGAAGCGCGCGTTGGTCCGCACGCCTTCGACCTCGGTCGCCTCGAGCGCGCGCTGCAGTCGGTCGAGGGCCTGCAGGCGGTCGGGTGCCCAGGCGATCAGCTTCGCGATCATGGGGTCGTAGTGCACGGTGACCTCGTCGCCCTCCTCGACGCCCGCGTCGACGCGCACGTGCGGCAACTGCTGCGGCAATCGCAGCCGCGCAAGCCGGCCCGTCGAGGGCAGGAACCCGCGCTCGGGGTCCTCGGCGTAGAGGCGGGCCTCCACGGCGTGGCCGTTGCGCGTGACGTCCTGCTGCTGGAGCGGCAGAGGCTCGCCCGAAGCCACCCGCAACTGCCATTCGACGAGGTCGAGCCCCGTGATCATCTCGGTGACCGGGTGCTCGACCTGCAGGCGCGTGTTCATCTCGAGGAAGTAGAACCCGCAGCCGTCGTAGAGAAACTCCACGGTGCCTGCGCCGCGGTAACCGACGGCCTTCGCGGCCGCGACGGCCGCCGCGCCCATCGCCGCGCGCGTCCCGTCGCTGACCCCCGGCGCGGGCGCCTCCTCGATCACTTTCTGGTGACGCCGCTGCAGCGAGCAGTCGCGCTCGAACAGGTGCACGGCGTTGCCGTGCGCGTCGGCGAATACCTGGATTTCGACGTGGCGGCCTTGTTCGACGAAGCGCTCGAGCAGCACACGGTCGTCGCCGAACGACTTGGCCGCTTCGCGTCGCGCAGCGGCCAGCGCTTCGGCGAACTCCCGCTCCGCACGCACGATGCGCATGCCCTTCCCGCCGCCGCCCGCCGTGGGCTTGATCAGCAGCGGGAACTCCAGCCGGCGCGCGGCCGCGCCGAGCGTCGCATCCGACTGGTCCTCGTCGTCGTATCCCGGCAGCACTGGCACTCCGGCGGCCGCCATGAGCCGGCGCGCCTCGCTCTTCGAGCCCATGCGATCGATCGACGACGCGGGCGGGCCGACGAACACCACGCCGGCCGCCTCGCACGCACGCGCGAACTGCGCGTTCTCGGACAGGAACCCGTAGCCCGGGTGGATCGCCTCGCAGGCGTAGTCGCGCGCGGCCTGCAGGATGCGCTCGACGTTCAGGTAACTTTCGCGTGCGGCCGCGGGGCCGATGCAGACGGCCTCGTCCGCCATGCGCACGTGCAGCGCGCCCCGGTCGGCGTCGGAATGGACCGCGACCGTGCGCAGCCCGAGCCGCCGCGCGGTGCGGATGACGCGACAGGCGATCTCGCCGCGATTGGCGATGAGCAAGCTACCGAACATGAAGTCTCCGCAGGGAGAAGTGTCTAGTGTTCAGTGTCTAGC
>DASSJN010000174.1:0-4823 GCA_035691185.1 Steroidobacteraceae bacterium | reverse complement strand
TCTCGAATCCCGGAGCGCCCATGAGCGAGCCGGCCGAGGCGACCGGGTTGCCGCCGATGCAGACGAACAGCTGCGTGCGGTCCACGTCGGGCACCGGCACCAGGAACTGGTGCCCGAACATCGCCCACGACGCGACCATGTGCGGCAACTGGTCGACGCTGGTCGCGGAATAGAGGTTCTTCGTGCGGATCGCGCGTATGAAGTCGCCGATCCCGAGCATCGCACCGAGGTTGTGCACCGTTGGATTGCCCGCGTAGATCGCAATCGCATCGCTGCCGTGACGTTCGCGCGTCGCGCGCAGGCGTGTATCCACCTCGTCGAACGCCTGCGCCCAGGAAATTTCCTCCCAGCCGCCGGCGCGCGTGCGACGCACCGGGCGCCGCAGCCGGTCCGGGTCCTCGTGGATGTCCTTGAGCGCCACGGCCTTGGGACAGATGTGGCCGCGGCTCAGGACGTCGTCGCGGTTCGGCTTGATCGAAAGTATTTCGCCGCCGCGGTGCTCGACGACGATCCCGCACATGACTTCACAGAGGCAGCAGGTCCGGTGATGCACCCTTGCGCCAGTCATGCCGCCGCCTCCATGCCGTTACCGCCTCAGGCCGTTTTGCGCCGCAGCCAGGCCAGCGAGCCGAGCAGCAACACGAACGCGACGCCACCGTGGCCCCCGCCAGTGTCGTTGTTCCTGCGCCGCCCGCAACGATCGTTGCCCGTGTACGTCGTGCCGTCGGCACGGTAGCGGAAGATCGCGCCGTAGCTGCAGTTGCCGCCGCCGGCGAGGGTGCCCACGAAGTCCCCGTCGCCGAGCTGCACGAGCCGGCTGCCCGGCGCCGTGCCGACCGACCCGTCGAAGCTGTGCAGGCGCGTCAGGGTGGTGCCGGCGGCCCAGCGGTCGATCGAAAAAATCGTGCCCAGCGTCGAGGCAGCGTTCGCCGAGGTGACGCCTCCCGCCGCGGTCGTGCCGTACAACCTTCCGTCTGCGCCGAGCAGCAGCTCCGCCGTGGGACGTGCACCGGTCTCGCCGTTGAAGTGGTGCAGCACCGCGAACGCGCCGTCCGCGAGTGCGATCGAGTACACCACGCCGAGGCCGTCGGTGCCGCCGACGCTGGTCACGCCGTAAAGGAAGCCGTCGTTGCCGTCGACGAGGCCGGCCAGCGGAATCGCACCGTCGGTGTTCTCGGGCTGGCTCGTCGTTTCATCGTTCGTGGTCGCGCTGAATTCGTACAGGACCTCGAACCCGCTGCCGTCGACGCCGATCCGGAACACCGTGCCGCGGCCATTGGCCCCGCCGAGGGAGGTGGTTCCGTAGAGAACGTCGCCGACCTGCACGAGCTGCCCCCTCGGCGCCGCGCCGTCCAACGTGACGACCAGCCCGGAGGTCGAGGTGTCGGTGTCCGCCGCGAAGGTGTGCAGCACGTCGAAGGCCGTGCCGTCGCGCGACACCCTGAACACCGCGCCAGTCCCGTTGGGTCCACCCGCAGTCGTCACGCCGAAGAGGTAGACGTCGGCACCGACGGTGCCCTCGGTCAGTTCCGCTTCCGGGTATGCGCCTTCGACGTTGGTCGGATTGAAGTCGGCATTCGTGCCGGTCGCACTGGCAAAGCGATGGATCACGGTGAAAGCCGCACCCGACTGCGACACCTTGAACACGGTGCCGGTCGTCGAGGCTTCCTCGGAGCTGCCGAAGCGTGTCGTGCCGTAGAGCATGCCGTCGCTGCCGAGAGTCAGGCCGCCCTGCGGCTGGATCGCCTGATCGATGTCCATCTGGTACAGCGTGGTGATCGACGAGCCGTCGATGGTGGCTCGATAGACCAGGCCGCCGGTGATCGAACTGCTGGGCGCGCTCACGCCATACAGCGCACCGTCGGCGCCGCGAACGAGGTTGCCGGTCGGATTCGAGACGCTGAACGCGACGAGGTTGGAGACAGCCGGCGACGTCTGCGCCTGCGCCGCGTGGACGCACAGGCTCAGCGCGCACAGCGCGACAGCGGAACGGATCAGGAACATCGGGTCGGTGACTCCGGGCGCCGGCGGGGGCCGGGCAAGCTTACGAGCCGCGAATTGTGCCGTACTTCGGTGCGCGCCGCCAAAGTCGTCGGCTGTGGGAGAATGCGCGCCCCCTCGCCTGACGCCTCACGGGTCTTGATCCAGCTCCGTCACCTCACACTCGCCCGCGGTGTCCGTCGCCTGATCGAGGACGCGTCACTGCAGATTCCCGCCGGCTGGCGCGTCGGCGTCGTCGGCGCCAACGGCAGCGGCAAGTCGAGCTTGTTTGCGCTGCTGCGCGGCGAGCTGCACGCCGAAATCGGCGACCTCGAGATGCCGCGGGACTGGAAGATCGCCTCGGTCGCGCAGGAGACGCCGCCGCTGCCGCAACCGGCGCTCGAATTCGTGCTCGACGGCGACGGGGAGCTGCGCGACGTGGAGCGGGGCATCGCGCGGGCGGACGCGGCACACGACGGCCACGCGCTCGCCGAGCTGCACGCGCACCTCGGCGCCATCGACGGCTACAGCGCCCGGGCCCGCGCCGCGGCGTTGATGGCGGGGCTCGGGTTCGCGCCGACCGATCTCGGGCGGGCCGTCGCGGATTTTTCGGGCGGCTGGCGCATGCGACTCAATCTCGCCCAGGCGCTCGTGAGCCGCGCCGACCTCATGTTGCTCGACGAGCCGACCAATCACCTGGACCTGGATGCCGTCGTCTGGCTCGAGCAGTGGCTCGCGCAGTACCGCGGCACCCTGCTGCTCGTCTCGCACGACCGCGACTTCCTCGACGGCGCGGTGACGCACGTCGCGCACATCGAGCGGGCGACATTGACGCTCTACACGGGCAACTACAGCGCCTTCGAGGTGCAGAAGGCGGCACGGCTCGCCGTGCAGCAGGCGTTGTTCGAGAAGCAGCAGCGCGAGATCGCGCACATGGAAGCCTTCGTGGCCAGGTTCCGCGCGAAGGCGACCAAGGCCCGTCAGGCGCAGAGCCGGCTCAAGGCGCTCGACCGGCTCGAGCGCGTCGCCGCGGCGCACGTGGACGCGCCGTTCGATTTCGAATTCCCGGAGCCGCTGCGCGCACCCGATCCGCTGCTGGTGCTCGAAGACGCGAGCCTCGGCTACGACGCGCGTGAAGTCGTCGGGGCCGTCTCGCTCTCGCTGCGACCCGGCGCACGGCTCGGCCTGCTCGGACCGAACGGCGCGGGCAAGTCGACGCTGATCCGGACGCTGGCCGGCGACCTGCCGGCGCTGCGCGGTCGTCGCGTCGAGGGACACGGCCTGGCGATCGGCTACTTCGCGCAGCACCAGGTCGAACAGTTGCGCGGCGAGGAATCGCCGCTGTGGCACCTCGCGCAACAGGAGCCGCGGGCCCGCGAGCAGGAACTGCGTGGGTACCTCGGCGGCTTCGACTTCCGCGCGGAGATGGCGGACGCACCGGTGGAACCGTTCTCGGGCGGCGAGAAATCGCGCCTGGCGCTCGCGCTGATCGTCCGTAAGCGTCCGAACCTGCTATTGCTCGACGAACCCACCAATCACCTCGACCTCGAGATGCGACACGCGCTCACACGCGCGCTGGCCGGATACGAAGGCAGCCTCGTGCTCGTCTCGCACGACCGCGCGCTGCTGCGCACCGTCTGCGATGGATTCCTGCTCGTGGCGGACGGCCGCGCCGAGCCCTTCGACGGCGACCTCGACGATTACCTCGCGTGGCTCGCGTCCCGCCGCGAGGAGGCGAACGGGGGCGTCGTGGGCCGCGAGTCCGTCGCTTCGCAGCGGGAGTCGCGCAAGGAGCAGCGCGAGAGCGCCGCGGTGGAGCGCCAGCAGCGGCTCGCCCGCCGCCGACCGCTCGTCAAGGAGTCGACGCGGCTCGAGGCGAAACTGGCGCAGCTCGAGGCCGAGCGCAAGGAACTGGAAGCGAAGCTCGTCGACCCGGCCTACTACGCGTCGGCTCCCGCTGCCGACGTGCACGCGACGAGCCGGCGCTGCGCGGAGGTAGTGGCTTCGATCGGAACGATCGAGGAACGCTGGCTCGAGGTGCACGCGCGACTCGAGGAGATCGGTGAAGCGTGAGGTGGCGCCAGCACTTGCGCCGACACCTCCGACTAGACACTGGACACTAATCACCGATCCTGATGACCACTTTTCCCTTGGCCTGGCGGCCCTCGAGCATCTCGAAGGCTTTCACGCCGTCCTCGAGCGCATACGACTGCCCGACCACGGGCTTGAGCCGGCCGGCCTCCAGCAGCTCCCAGAGTGCACGCACGTTCTGCATCTGCGCCTCGGGCTCGCGCTTCGCGAACGCACCCCAGAACACGCCTACCAGTGAGGCGCCCTTGAGCAGCAGCAGGTTGATGGCGAGCTTCGGAATGTCGCCGGCCGCGAACCCGACCACGAGGAACCGGCCTTTCCAGGCGAGGCTGCGCACCGCGGGCTCGGTATAAGGACCGCCGACCGGGTCGTACACGACGTCGACGCCGGCGCCGCCGGTGATCTCCTTGATGCGCTCGCGCAGGTCCTGCGTCGAGTAGTTGACCAGGTGATCGGCGCCGAGCGAACGCGCGACTTCGAGCTTCCCGTCGTTGCTGGCCGCCGCGATGACCCGGGCGCCCATGACCTTGCCGAGTTCGACCGCGGCCGTGCCGACGCCGCCGCCTGCCCCCAGCACCAGCAGAGTCTCGCCCGGCTGCAGCTGTGCGCGTTGCTTCAGCGCGTGATAGCTCGTGAAGTACGTGAGGCACAGCCCGCTGGCGCTCACGAAGTCGAGCGTGCGCGGCATCGGCATCACGAATTCCTGTGGCACCGCCGCCTTTTCGGCAACCGCCCGGCCCGAGTACGCAACG